>DATIOP010000318.1:0-14526 GCA_035472975.1 Gemmatimonadales bacterium | reverse complement strand
GTGACCAGACGATGAGGGAGAGCACGCCAAGGACGTTCGCCGCCGAGACGGGGATCGCGTGTGAGCCGGCAAAACACTCGCGGATCGCGTACAGCGGGCTGGTGCCGATGTCGCCGTAGACAACCCCGAGAGCCGCGAGGGAGAGCGCGGCAAGCGCCCGTCCGCGGGCCGGCGTGCCGCCTGGCGCGGCGCCGTGGCTCACTGCGACAGCGAGCCAGGTGATGCGGCCCGGCGGCGCCAGTCGAGCAGGGCCACGATGAAGATCAGTGTGATGATGACGGCCGAGCCCACGCACCAGCGGCAGATGGCCTTGATGACGAACAGCTCCAGGTAGGTCAGATAGATCGTGAAGGCCAGTCCTGTGCCGGAGAGGATCAGAAGGAGGCGAGAGCTGATCCCGGCGAGGGGTCGCCGCAGCGTGTCCATGCTCAGGACCAGGAGCACGAGATACCCTACCACTCCGTAGAGCGCCACTTCCAAACCGAGAAAGCGGCTGAACGGACTGGCCTGAACCGTTTCACACCCTCCAGTCCCGCAGGCGAGCGTGCCGATCCGGCCGATCTTGTACAAATACAGGTAAAGCGACACGAAGAAGCCGGCCAGGCTCAGCAGGGCCGCGGCCATGCGGTACTTCATGGCTTGGCCGCGGGCGCCGGGCTCAAGGAGTCTACCAGCTTCTTGATTTCGTCATACGCCATCCGTCCCGGATAGAGACGGCCGCCGATCAGGAAGGTAGGCGTCGACGTCACGCCAACCGCGACACCTTCGCGCGAGCTGGCTTCGATCCTCCCGGCGTACTTCTTCGCCTCCATGCAGGCATCGTACTTCGCCACATCGAGGCCGACCGCTTTGGCATAATCCCGGAAGATTCCGTTAGGGTCACTCTTGGTAGTCCAATCCGGGGTCCAGGAATAGATCCGGTGGTGCTGCTCCCAGTACTTCCCCTGCTCGTCCGCACACGCCGCGGAATGGGCGGCGACCCTGGTGTGCCGGTGAATCTGGTCCAGAGGAAAATCCCGATAACGCCAGCGCACCCGGCCGGTCTGAATGAGGCGTTCCTCGACCGAAGGCATCTGGACCGTTTCGAAGTCCTGGCAGGCCGGGCACTGATAGTCGGCGTATTCGGTGATCTCGATCGGCGCCGAATCGGAGCCAAGGAAGTAGCCGCGAAACCCCGCGGTGTCAGCCGGGAGGACCTGAACGTTGGCGGGGATACTGATCGTCGGCCGCCGCATCACCAGGTAGCCGATCACCGCCAGGCCGGCCACCCCAAGAACTCCCAGGATAGTGTAGAAGCGCTTCATTTCGCCCGCCGCCATGGTTGGTCGTCCTCCGGCTCGTCGAATGGGTTGCCGCCCCGTGCAGCCTCGTCCACGATCCGCCGGCTTTCGGCGATTTCGGGCGTGTCATAGGTACTTCGCACTTCATAATGAAACAATTCGCTGCGAACGTCTCCCAACCGCTTCAATAACTCCGGTACAGCGTCAAGCAATCGGTCGGAGCGATCAAGCTCTTCTATTCGGGCAGCGAGGGCCCGCAACAGGTCCAAAAGCTGCTTGCGACGGGCGTCGCCGTACACCTCATCATGCTCTGGCATGGCGAAGAATCTACAATGGACGGTGGAACCAAGGGAGGAACCGGGAGTTTGCTCCACCGAGTCAGTCAAGTTATATTCCCGTCGCACTTTAAGGCACCCAAAGGAGAGCACTTAGAATGGCGAAGAGTAAGTCCGCACGGCGGACCCCGGCCGCTCCCCGACCTTTCGAGCAAGCCCGGGATGAGTTGTTCAGTCATATCCTGCGTTGTGGAGTCCTGGAAGCTCTGCCGGAACATCAGAAGGAATGGTTCGACGATACCATGCAATACCTCGGTGAGCGCTATAACGACCTCACCGCGGAGGAGTTGGCTCAGGTTCGCACGCTCGGAGAGCGTTACGTCCAGCCGGTGATGGGACGCGGCACGCCCAACGTTGAAGAGGAAGCCGCAGTCGAGTAGGAAACCACGAGCTATCGGTTTGGTGAGCCGCCCGCCCAGGGCGGCTCGATTGTTTTCAGGGCAATCGTCGCCAGCGGTATCCTGCGGCGATCCGGAGACCACCTCCAATCCCAGCGTCGAGTGCCCAACCGCTGCGCGCGCCGGGACGTGATTCCACGCCGATGCCCAGCACCATGTAGCCCTGCGTGTCGCCGGTGGACTCAATGTCGGCGACAGCCGCGCCGCCCAGTGCCTAGAATCCGACGCCATGAGTCGCTCGCGGACTCAGCAGAAAGTGCCCGAGCAGCTCGCCGCGAAAGGCCACGTCTCCATCTGCCGTGCCTGCCGCGAGTGTAAGTGCCAGCCGCGCGCGTTCACCGGACCGGACCGCCGCGTAGCCCCCTCCCGCGACCAGATCGGGCGTGGCGAAAGTCGCCACCGCGTGCACTCCGTATTCCAGCGGATGCTGTGCCGCGAGTGGACGCCCCGGCAGCGCGGCGCACAGCCCGGCCACGACGACCGTCGCGGTCCGGTTCACCGCCTACCCGAGGACGAGATCGTAGGTAATCCGGATGTCGGGGGCGAGGCTGTGAATCACCGAGCAGTACTTCTCGATCGAGAGGTCGATAGCGCGTCGCCCCTTCGCCTCGTCCAGGCCGGTTCCGCTGAGGTGATAGGTCATGTGGATCGCGATGTAGCGACGCGGCTCCTGTTCGCGCCTGGTCCCGGACATCTCGATGCGAAATGATTGCAGCTCGATCCGCATCTTCTCGAGAATCGAAACGACGTCGGACCCGGTGCAGGACCCGGCCGCCAGGAGAAGAAGCGCCATTGGGCCCGGCGCGGTCTGGTTGGAGCCGTCTATGTGAACCGAGGGCGCGCTTCCGCAGACGCCTTCGAATTCCATCTCTCGCTGCCAGGTCAGCGTCGCGAGTTTGGTTTCTTGAGCCATGAATCCGTGAAGGTTAAGACGAAGGGTTCACCCGCCGACAGGACGGCGGGCACGGGTGGCGGCATGCTGATAATCCCAAATGGCGTACAACGCGATCGCTGCCGTCGCCCAGGCCAGCGGCCGTACCAGCGGAGAGTCGGTAAGGGCGGCGGCCAGCGTCAGCATCTGCGCCAAGGTCACGGCTTTCCCACCCAAACGTGCCGGAATCGCAGCGGGGCGACCGCTGACCAGCGTGACTACAAAGGCAACGCTTGCTACCACATCCCGCGCCAGCACGCCCAGGATCTCGTACCAGGTGAGCCGTCCGGAGAAGAGCACCACCGCAAAGGCGGCGGCCATGAACAGCTTGTCCGCAACCGGATCAAGGAACGCCCCCAGCCTGGATGGACCGACTCGGCGCGCCAGCGCACCGTCGAGCAGGTCGGTGACGCCTGCGATCACCAGGATCACCAGCCGATGGTCATCGTCCTGCGCCAGGACAAACCATGCGGCGAGCGGGAGACGAAGCGCGGTGAGCGCATCGGCCGCGCCGAAACGCGGTGCGGCGACTTGCTCGGCTTCTGAGCGAGGACTACTTTCGGACATTCTTTCCACTCTCCAAGGCGAGGCGCGATGGATCTCCAGCTCCTCAAGAAAACCGCCATCTTCGCGGACCTCGACGACGGGGAACTTGCCCGCGTGGCGGAAATTTGCAAAGAGCAGACGTTCAAATCGGGGCAGCAAATTTTCAAGGAAGGCGAGCCGGGGAATCGCTTCTACCTGATTATTTCGGGAGACGTCCGGATCAGCCGCGACATTCCGGGGAGCGGTGAGGAAGCACTCGCGATCCTGCAGCCGGGCGCCTGCTTCGGGGAGATGGCGGTGTTCGATCGCTCCGAGCGTTCGACCGACGCGGTCGCGAATGGTCCCGTCACCCTCATGACCATCACGCGGCCGGATTTCGAGATTCTGCTCGACTTCAACCGCGACATGGCCTACAAGATTCTCTGGTCGATGGTTCGGCTGCTCTCCTCCAGATTGCGGGTGACCAACGATAACCTCCGCTCACTCCTCGCCATTTCGATGTTCTGAGGCGTTCGGCCGTCAGGATACCGCCTGATGTCGAGCTTCTCGCATTCCTGCACCCAACTCACCGGGATCATGGGCGCCCGGCTGGGAGACTCGGCCGGGCTGGCCGCTCTCGCCGCTGGTGCCGCCAGCGCCGCGGGACTTACGCCCTATGGTCCTCCGGTCCTCCACTCCGGACCCAAAGGCACCGTGGTCGCTGTTCTGTGTCATGGCGGTCATCTGATTCTGCATGTCGAGCCCGATGCGGGACGCTGCCTCGTGGACATCGTCGCGGCGACGCCGAACGCAGCCTCCCGAGGCACCGATGCCCTGGCGAGGCGGCTCAACGCTGAAGGACACCACTGATGCTCAAGGAAAGCCCCGATCATCACGATGCCGATCTGATTCTGAAGATCTACGATCTGCGGAGGGAAGCCGTGCTGCGGGAGTCGCGCGCGAAACTCCGTTACGAATTCTGGCCGAGCAACGCCGAGGAGGCGATCGCGATCACTCGCGGTGACCACCCGCTCAATACCGCATACCGGCAGGTATCGACCTACTGGGAAATGGTCTACGGGATGGCCCACCACGGGGTGATCCATCCCGACTTCCTGATCGACAACAACGCCGAAGGTCTCACGATCTTCGCGCGGATAGAGCCGTATCTCGCAGAGATCCGCGCCGCTACTTCGCCGCGGGTCTTTCAGCACACCGAGTGGGCAGCCGAGCACACCGAAATGGGGCAACGCCTGATGAGCATTTTCCGGCCCCGGGTCGCTCACGAGCTGGCCTCTCGAAAAGCGCGACGCTAGCGACCTCCGCCCACGCCTCGCACGATGCCTTCCGCGCGCACCCCGCTGGGGAAGTGCCCCGCCACGGCGAGGACCTCCTCGGCGGTCACGGCCCGATAGCGGTCCGCTGTTCCTTCCAGGTCGGACAAGCCATTGCCGGTGAGCCAGGCCTCGACGATCTCTGAAGCCAAGGCGGAAGCCGACTGGCGTTCTACGTCAACCTGGCCGGCCAGATAGTTTCTGGCCCGGTTGAGCTCGTCTTCGGTCACCCGGTCCGCAGCGAAGCGCGACAGTTCTTCCAGCATCGCCGACCGAGCCTCCTCCTCTCGCTCCGGCGCGGTTGCGATATAAGTGACCAAGGCACCCGCCCGTCCCTTCTGCCATGAAGAGGCCATGACGGTGTAGGCCAGCGATCGTTTGTCGCGCAGCGTCTCGAACAATCGGCCCCCGAGCCCGCTGGCGATCGCGGCCCAGATCTCGGCGGCTAGCCTCTGAGAACTCTTGCGGGAAGGCCCCGGGAAGGCCATCGCGACTGCCGTCTGGGCCTTGCTCCGGTTGACGACTCGCTCGACCGGCGCACCGTCGAGGACCCAGTGGAGATCCTCCGGCGCTCGAGCGGAAATTCTGGCTGCGTCCCCGCCGAACACGCCGGCGAGAGCATCCCGCGCCTGCTCTGGAGTCAGGTCGCCGACAGCCACGACCACACCGCGGGCCGGATCGAGGCGAGTCCGGTGCCAGTTTCGCACATCCTCCGGAGCGAGACTCTCGACGGTGTCCGGCATGCCGATGGCGGGAACTCCATAACCGCGATCGCCGTAAGCTGCGCCGAAGGCGAGCTGGAAGGGATAGCGGAACATGTCGTCCGTTACCTGAGCCGCTTCCTCGGCGAGCAGTCTCTGCTCCGCCCGCACTTGTTCTTCGGCGAATCGCGGCTCGCGGAAGACAGATCTCAGGAGTACGGCCGCTTCGGCCAGATTCGGCGCCAGCACCGTCGTACCAAAACCGCACCAATCGTAGGTCATGCTCGACCCGAGAGAGCCTCCCAGCCGCTCGAAGGCGAAGGCCAGGGCGGCAGCGTCGAGTTCCCCTGCTCCACGAATCGCGCTGCGGATCGTCAGAGCGCCGAGCCCTGCCTGGCTCGCCTCCTCGAAGTGAGCCCGTGGGACGTAGAGTCCGAGTGAGACGGTCGGCACTCCCGGCTTGCGTTTGATCAGCAGGTCCCATGCGGGGAGCGCCGCATGCAGCACGCCCGCTTCCTCGCGGCTCGAGCTCTTTCGTGGGGCTCGGGCTAACGCCGGTGCGGGTGAAAGCTCCCGGGCGCTGCTGGCTCCGCGTCGTGCGAACGCAGTGGTGATGATGCCGGGCGTCAAATCGTTCCCCCGGTCACGAGGGTGGCAAACCACCGCGGCCAGCCGGTCGGGCAGCAGGATTCTCGCGGCCGCCTCGCGGACCCGGTCGCCACCGGTCGTGGCGAGCTCCTCAAACTCCCGATCCAACAGCGAGATGTCCTCGAGCGCTTCGGCTCCCGCGAGTGCGGCCGCTCGACCCACCATGGACTCCATGCGGCGAGCCCACCGGGTAAGGAGAAGGGCGCGGGCCCGCTCCAGGTCCGCGGGGGGCGCGCCATGAGTGCTCAGTCGATTGACCGCGGCGGCCGTCGCCTCGAGCACTGCCTCCATTCGGCTCGACTCGAATTCCGCGCTCACGCTGAAAACGCCGATCTCGGTCGGAGAGTAATGGTGCGCGCCTACCGATGTCGCGATCCCAGCCTCGCGCAGGCTCTGGTACAACCAGCTTCCTCTTCCCGCACCGAGAATCGCGGCAGCCAGATCGAGTGCCACCGCGTCGCGATCCAGCGCGGGCACTCCCTGCCATCCGATCGCCAGCTCACTCAGCGTCACATCGGCACGCAGAGTCCGTCCACGGATGTCGCGGCGTTCCGGCTCGGCTGGGGAAGGGTCAACGGCGCCGGGGGCCGGCGCCCAGTCTCCATAAGCGGCGCGAGCCAGATCCAAGGCGGCCTCAGGATCCACGTCACCCACAATCCCGACAATGGTTCGTGACGGCACGTAACGGGACTTGTAGTACCCGAGCACGTCCTCCCGGGTGAACTTCGCGAGATCCTCCTCACGCCCAATACGCCAGCGTCGCATTCGGTGCTGGTCGTACATGGTTTCATGCAGGGTTTCCGCGGTCAGCGCGGCAGGGGTGTCCAGCTTTCTTCGGGCTTCTTGAATGACTACGCCGAGTTCCCGGCGCAACTCATCGGGATCGATGAGTGAGTGCTGCAGCGCATCGGATTGAATGTCGATCGCGGCCGGGAGACTCGAGGCGGGCAGGGCGACGATATACGAGGTGTGATCGTAGGTGGTCGAGGCGTTGAGGTACCCACCGGCCGCTTTGGTCTCTTTCGCGATGTCGCCAACCCTCCGGCGGGACGTGCCCTTGAAGAACATGTGCTCCAGCACATGGGAGATGCCGACCCACCGATCCGGCTCGTCGAAGAATCCGGCCTTGACGTGAGTGACGACTGCCGCGATGCGGGCGGAACGTTCGGGCAGCACGAGCAGGGTCAGCCCGTTGGGGAGTACCTCGCGGCGTACTCCCCGCGTCCATCCGGTGAGAGAGAGATTTGAGATGGCCATTGTGAAAATGGTAGCGCCGCACGAGGGTGCGGCGCTACCACAGCCGGATAAGCCGGCCGCTAAGAAAGGTTGTGCTCAGACCAGCCGAAGAACCCCCGCCTCCACGCTACCCAGGATGAACGCTTCGGGGTCGGTGGTCGGGATGATGACTCCGGTCTCCGCCACTCCACGCCGGGCCAGATCAACCATGAACTCCATCATCGTGGCGTGGGCCCATTCCCGGTCTGCCGCTTTCATCTGTTGCAGAATCTCCTCCCACGAGCCGCGGAAGGTCCGGCCGGTTAGAGTCGTTACCGCGTGAGGCCCGCCACCGGTCGGCCGTTTCTGCATCGCGTGCAACTCGGTGAGCAGAGTCCCGAAGAGCTCGAGCTGCGTGGGGTCACGCAGAGTGCCGTCGGGCTGGGTCGCCTCGACTTCGGCCAGCAACAGGTCCAAGGTGTCCGGTTCGCCCGCGACCTCACCAAGCCGGGTAAACCAGGGACGCAGCTCGGGATCATCATCCGGCAGCTGGTAGAGCGCCTTCTTCAGCTCGATCAATCGCCAGATGCCCAGCTCGTCGTAGTGATCCTCGGGGACGGTCTGGTGCAGGTGATGAAGGGCCGCCTCGGTTTCACCGCGATCGTAGAGCATGTTCGCGAGATAGATCCGCGACTCGCTGTAATGCGGATCGATCTGCAGCGCCCGACGCAGCCAGTAGAGCGCGCCGCTTTCGTCGTTCAGCCGATGCGCCGCGTAGCCAACGCAGGCCGAAGCCTCGGCGCAGTCGGGTTGAGCGTTCACCGCGAACTCGAAGAACCGCTGCGCCGCGGCGAGAATTCCCTCGCGGAACAAGGCACGGCCGATCTGCAGCATCAGCTCGTGATCATCCCGAAAACCCAGCACCAGGATCTGTTCGAACGCCGTCAGCGCTCCGTGACGGTCCCCCAGCTTGAGCAGCACCTCTCCGTAACCCGCCAGCGCGTCTTCATGGTCCGAATCGAGCGCCAGGGCAGTCTCGAAACTGCGCCGCGCCCACGCGATCTCTTCACGGGCCAGAAACGCGTAAGCCATCCCGACGTGGAGTTCCACGGAATTGGGATAGAGGGCGGTGCCTTCTCGGAGAAGCTCGACGGCCTCGTCGTAATGGCCGTCGTTGTACAGCTGGTGGGCGCGTTCGTCGTAGTCGTCGGAGCTGAAAAACCGATCGTCCATCGGGGGGTGCCTCCGGTGACGAATGACTTAAGGTAGGAAGGTGTCCCACTGGGAACAAGGGAGGGCCTCCGGTCCCAAGTCCTTTCCAGTTGACAATCTACGCGTCTAAAATATATTACTGGCCGGTCAGTTATTTAGGAGACAGGCCATATGTCGAGCTCTACTGCTGAAGATCGCGCGCCTCGTTGGCAGCGACGACCCGAGTCGCGTCCCGAAGAGATTCTCGAGGCCGCGCTGCACGTGTTCGGCGAACAGGGATTCGCCCGTACTCGACTGGAAGACGTGGCGAAACGCGCCGGGGTGAGTAAAGGAACGCTCTATCTCTACTTCAAATCGAAAGAGGATCTCTTCCGCGAAATGGCGCGGGCCTGCGTGAGGGCCAGTCTCGCTGAAGGGGAAGAATTCGTCCGCACCTTCCAAGGCTCGACGAAAGAACTGCTCGAGCAATTCATCCAGCGCTACTGGGCCAAGATGAATGAGCCTGACAAGGTCCGCCTCGTGAGAGTGGTGTCCCTCGAATTGACCAACTTCCCCGAGCTGGCCCGTTTCTACTTCCAGGAAGTCGTCATGCGGATGCGGACTCTGATCCAGTCCATCATCCAGTTGGGGATCGAGCGGGGCGAGTTCAGGCCGCTGAATCCCGGGTTCGCCGCCCGGGCTCTGCAAACGCTCTGCGCCCAATTAGCGCAATCACAGTACCACTACCGTGCCTACGATCTCCATCCCATGTCGCACGATGAGCTCCAGTCGGGCATCATCGACTTGTTTCTGAACGGGGTCCTGCAGCAGCCCGCTTCAGAGTTGAAGGAAATTGTATGACCCGGACCTCATTGGTGCTTCTCGCTGCTCTGGCTCTCCCTCAGAGCGCGCCGGCGCAGGTCAACCCCGGGCCGCTCAGTCTGGCTCAAGCCATTGCCCTCGGCCGGGAGCGCGGCATCAACGCGGCCCTGGCCCAGTACAACGTCCAGATTGCCGATGCCCGCGCCGGCCAGCGGCGGGCTGATCTCCTCCCCACCGTCACGCTGAACGGCTCTTGGGCGCGAAAGACAATCAACTTCGAAGAGTTCGGATTTCCCGGAATCATCGGGGTCGGCCCCGACTTCAACGTGGTGAATTTCAACGTCCAGGCCTCGCAGACGATTTTCAACCTGAGCTCGATTTCGCGGCTCCGCGCGGCCAAGGATTCAGTATTGGCCAGCGGCTACGACGCGCGAGCCGTTGGTGACCTCTCCGCCGCTGAGGCGGGCCTCGCCTACTTGCAGGTCTTGAGCGCTGAAGAAGCCGTCACGGCCCGGATGGCCGACAGCACTATCGCGGCAGAATTGCTGGACCAGGCGAAGAAACTGACCGCGGCAGGCGTGAGTCCAATCATCGACCAGACCCGCAGCGAAGTGAACTTTGCCACGGTCCGGACCCAGCTCGAGGTGGCGCGCAACGAGCGCGACCGGGCGCGTCTGGATCTGGCCCGGACGCTCGAACTGCCTCCGTCGCAGCCGATTGTTTTGTCGGACTCGCTCGGGCCGGCTACGCTGGCCGTGCCAAGGGACAGCGAGGAGGCCGTCGCCTTCGCGCTGGCGCACCGGCCCGACCTGCTGGCCGAGCAGCAGAGAACCAAGGCGGTCGAAACCTCGCATCGCGCGATTGGACAGGAATACATCCCCAATCTCGTCGCCAGTGGAGCCCTGTTCGAGAGCGGGAAGGAATTCAGCACCCTCGACAACACCTACGTGGTGCAGCTCGGCATCAGCCTCCCCTTGCTCGATGGCTTTAAACGGCCCGCCCGGCAACAGGAAGCGCAGGCGCGGGTGGACGCGCAGAAGCTGCGGGAGAGCGACTTGCGCCTGGAGGTGGAGACCGAAACCCGCCAGGCCCTTCTGGATCTCACCTCGGCCGAGCAGCAGGTGACTCTGGCCACCGACCGGGTGCGCCTCTCCGAGCAGGAGTTGGCGCAGGCCCAGCAGCGCTTTGACGCAGGTGTGGCAGGCAGTATCGAGACGACCAACGCCCAGGGCGCGCTCTTCACCGCCCGAAACGCGTTGATCCAGGCTCGCGTTGGATATGCATCCGCCCGGGTGAGGACCTATCGGGCGCTGGGTGTCGTGGATCAACTCCAGTAATCGAATCGAATAGGAAGCTTGCTATGGCAACGCATGCAGTAGAATCGACCCTCGAGACCTCAGTCCCCGTCAAGAAACGGCGGGTGCTGCCGATCATAGTCGTAACAACCGCTGCGCTCGTCCTGGGAGCATTCGTCTTCACCAAGTGGCGCTTCGCCCAAGTGCACGAGACGACAGACAATGCCCAGGTTGATGGTCACATCACTGTCATCTCGCCCCGGGTTCAGGCCTTCGTCGCTCAGGTTCGGGTGGACGACAACCAGCGGGTGAAACAGGGTGACACGCTGGTTGTGCTGGATGATCGGGACCTGCGGGTGAAGGAAGCTCAAGCCAGGGCCGACCTCGCGAGCGCGCTGGCGGCTGCGGGTAGCCACACCCGTGACGGGCAAGCCCAGGCCCAGCTGGCCTGGAGCGAGGCTCAAGCCTCCAGCGCGCAGGCCAACGTCGCTTCCGCCGAGGCCGCCTCCCGGAAAGCAGCAGCGGACCTGGAACGGATGAAAGTGCTGGCCGAGGAACGCATCGTACCCCCGCAGCAGCTGGATGAATCCGAGGCCGCGGCTGATGCCGCCAAGGCCAATCTCTCCGCCGCACAGAAGCAGGCCTCCGCGGCGCAGAGCCAGGTCTCGGCGTACGGCGCGGCGGTCACCGGCGCGACTGCCCGGCTGGAGAGTGCCCAGGCAGCGCTCGACAACGCACAGCTCCAGCGGAGCTATACCGTCATCACAGCCCCCAATGCTGGGGTCGTGGCCAAGAGGAGTGTCGAGCCCGGTGCCCTGGTCAGTGTCGGCCAGGGATTGATGCAGCTGATTCCGGAAACCGAAGTGTGGGTCACTGCGAACCTCAAGGAGACGCAGGTCCGCGATGTGAATCCCGGGGACAAGGCCACCTTCACGATTGACGCCTATCCCGGCCGCACCTTCTACGGTCACGTCGAAAGCCTGAGTCCGGCGACTGGTGCAAAGTTCTCTCTCCTGCCGCCCGACAACGCTACGGGGAACTTCACCAAGGTGGTACAGCGGGTCCCGGTGCGGATTGCAGTGGATTCCGGTGCAGATGCCGAGCATCCACTTCGCCCGGGTATGTCGGTCGAGGCCACGATCCAGACCAAGTAAGGACCGATGGCCACCTTTGCACTTCCGGCCCGACAGGCCCGGCTCTCACGGGACGAGGTTTACCGCGCCCGCTACCTCATTGCCTTTGCGGTAGTGTCGGCGAGCGTTCTCGAGCTGGTGGACACCAGCATCGTGAACGTGGCGATTCCCCACATGATGGGGAACCTTGGCGCGACGCTGGACGAGATCGCCTGGGTCAGTACCGGTTACATCGTAGCCAACGTCATCATTCTTCCGCTCACCAGTTGGTTATCGGATCGCTTCGGGCGGCGGAACTATTACACCGGCTCGATCATCCTCTTTACCATCGCGTCGTTCCTCGCCGGCAACGCGCACACGCTCGAGGAGTTGATTGCTGCCAGGGTGGTCCAGGGCATCGGCGGTGGAGCCCTGATTTCAACGGCCCAAGCCATTCTGTTCGACGTCTTCCCGTTGAGGGAACGCGGAAAGGCTATGGCCATCTTCGGTATGGGCGTGATGGTGGGCCCGACGCTGGGACCAACGCTGGGCGGATGGATAACGGACAACTACTCCTGGCCCTGGATCTTCTACATCAACATCCCGCTCGGCATCCTGGCAGCGATGATGACCTGGCGTTTTGTGCCGGAGCCGGAGCACGTCAACGAGCGGGTGGACCACGTGGACTGGCTTGGCCTGGCATTGCTGATCATCGGCATCGGCTGCCTGCAGGTGCTGCTCGAGCGCGGAGAGGCCAGAGGTTGGTTCGAATCGAATGAAATCCGGATCGAAACCCTTCTCGCCACGATTTCCCTGATCTGGTTCACCTGGCACGAGCTCACCACCGAACATCCGGTGGTGAACCTGCGCATTCTGCGCAACCGCCAGCTCGCGGCCGGGGTAGTATTCGGGCTGATTCTCGGATTCGCCCTGTACGCGAGCGTCTTCGCCTTGCCGGTATTCCTCCAGACGCTGAGGGGATATACCGCATGGGATACCGGGAGAGTGATCCTGCCCGGCGCCATTGCCAGCGCGGTGACCATGGCCATCACAGGGCGGATCACGGGGAAGGTGGATGCCCGCTATCTGATCGTGACGGGGGTAGGACTCTTCTTCTGGGCGATGTGGCTCCATTACCACTTCACACTCGAAATCGGGATGCATGATCTCCTGCTACCCATGATCCTGCGTGGCGTGGGCCTCGGCCTCATCTTTGTCCCGCTGACCCAGGTTGCCGTCGCCGACCTGCGTCCCCAACAGCTCGCTCAGGGGACGGGCCTCTTCAACCTCTCTCGCCAATTGGGCGGCAGTTTTGGGATCGCGGTGGCGGCGACCTTGCTGACCCGATTCACTGAGCAGAGTCGCGAAGGGTTGCGCGCACATCTGACACCGACGGAGCCTTCAACGGCTGCCTGGCTGCAATCGACAGTTGCCCGGATGCAGCAACTGGGCGGGAGCTTCCAGGAAGCCCAGTCGAGAGCGTATCGCCTGCTCAATCTTCACCTCGATGCCCAAGCCGGCATGATCGCCTTCGAGAAGGTGTTCCTGATCATGGGAATCACCTTCGTGGTTGCGCTGCCGCTTTTGCTGCTCTTCCGGACCGGGAGGACGCAGGGAGGACCGGTCGGACACTAATCAGCGGTGAACGGTGAACAGTGAACGGGCCCGGCGACGGTAGGCTCAAGGTGGATGGTCCAGAATGGATGCTCAATTGGAGTAGCTTAGCTTACGTCTGTCCCCGATCCCCCGTTCACCGTTCACCGTTCACGCTTCCTTGCCCGACATCCTGGACGACTTCGAATCCGACGCGACCCCAGAAGCCGGAACCTTGCTGCTGGAGTTGGTCGCACGATACCTGGAAGTCACCCGCCGCGGGGAAGGACCGGTCTCGACCGGACTTACTCCGGCTGAGCTGGCTCAACGCTTCGCCGGTCCCATGCCGCGACGTGGGCGTCCACTGAATGAGGTAGTAGCACATCTCGAGCGCGATGTTCTTCCTCACTGCAATCGCCTCACTCATCCGATGTACCTCGGCCACCAGGTGTCGGCCCCGCTGCCCGCGGCCATCTGGACCGAGTCCCTCACCGGAGCGATCAACAATTCGCTCGCAGTGGCCGAGATGTCGCCGGCAATCACGGCGATCGAGCGTCAGCTGATTCGCTGGATGGCGGAGCTGGCTGGGTACGGTGAGGAGGCGGGAGGCACGTTCACCTCAGGAGGCACCGAGGCGACTTTCACGGCGCTCCTTGCCGCGCGAGCCAGGGCGTTGCCGGACGCGTGGGAAAATGGCATCGGGAACGCCGCACCCGCCGTCGTGTACGGGGAGAATGCTCACTACGCGGTTACTCGGGCCATCGGTGAGCTTGGCATCGGACTTCGGGCTGGTGTCGCAGTGCCCAACCGTGATTTTCGCATGGATGTGGAGGCCTTGAACAGGGCACTCGAAGACCTGGCGAGGAAGGGCCGCCAGATCATGGCGGTCGTAGCTACCGCTGGTTCTACTCCCACAGGATCATTCGACGACCTGGAATCGGTCGGGCAACTTTGTGAAGCTCGTGGCATCTGGCTCCACGTTGACGGTGCACACGGGGCGTCCGCCCTTCTCTCCAACCGGCATCGGCATCGCATGAAAGGCATCGAGCGGGCCCGCTCCATTGCGTGGGATCCGCACAAGATGATGCTGCTGCCACTCTCGGCAGGGATGCTGGTAGTGCGGGACGAGAGGGACATCGATCAGGC
>DATIOP010000317.1:0-7925 GCA_035472975.1 Gemmatimonadales bacterium | reverse complement strand
CATCGGGCGCCCCGCCGCCCGCGCATCCGCTGCATGGGCGAGCAAAGCCCGATAGCGCCGCAGCGCCCCTTGGAGAGCGGCAGGACTCGATTCCATGGCTCGGTAAAGCATGCTTCGGAGGATCGAAGCCGTGCCCGGCTTTGTCGAGAGAGATAGACGGTCGAGCCCCATGATTATCGCCGATGGCCGGTCCGTCTCCCCATCCAGGACGGTGCGTTGTGTCAGGCGTGGCCGGCCGGTGACCTCGTCCGAGCGGGTGATCACGAGTTCCCCGAGTGCGGGATGACCGGTGTCACCGCGCAGCAGCACCGTCAGCGAGGATACGCCGTGCCACACCAGGCAATCGTCCCTGACCGCGAGCAGCAGCTGATGCGCCAGATCGATCAATCGGTTCACGATCGGAGTCGCACTGAGCAGGAGCGCATGCCGGCCTGCCAGGTAGGGCGCCAGCGTTCGGTAGCGGCGGGAGCAGGGATTTCGATACCAGTGGGACTCGTCCACGATCACGAGGTGAGGACGAACCGAAGGGAGGGCGCCTCGACTGACGCGCTCGTGCGAGTGAGCTTGGATAGTGACGTGGAGTTGTTCAGCGGTGCGCCGCCATTGCTGAAGCAGCGCGGCTGGTGCCAGGACTACTACCCCACCGCGGCCCTGCCACAACGATCCCACGGCCAGCGCCGAGTAGGTCTTTCCGCTGCCGGTCGGGTCTGCCAGCAATGCGCCCCCGTAGCGGATGAGCGTGCATAAGGCTCGGCGGACACCTTGGCGTTGATCTTCTCGCAACCAGTGGGGCAGTTCCACGTCGGATCGTGAAGACCGGAGACTCGTTGCGATAGCCCGGGCAATGTCTCCCGCATCGCCCGGTGGAAGCTCAGTGCCGGCCACCGGTGGTCGCGACGGAGGCCAGTGTCTCTCTGGCCGATTGTGGCAGATCGAGTAGTTCGGCGCAGTGAGCATCGATCGCATCCTGCACGATTGCTCCCTGAGCGCCCAGCCTGGCAAGGTGGGCGAGTTTCGCATCGTCGGGAACCGAAAGCGGAAGGGGAAGCGACCCAACCACCCTCGCGTTGAATCGCGCGAAGCCACCTCTTGCCGGATCCGCTACGGCACGTGCGGCCGCGCGCATCCAGGTCGAGTTGAGCCATGCCGCCAAGGCACTCGCCTGATCGGCCGATTCGGTGGCGATGACATAGCAGGTGTTG
The DNA here is from genome assembly GCA_035472975.1 of Gemmatimonadales bacterium. Classification (GTDB taxonomy): domain Bacteria; phylum Gemmatimonadota; class Gemmatimonadetes; order Gemmatimonadales; family GWC2-71-9; genus DATBGE01. The sequence continues at coordinate 6,723 of DATIOP010000317.1, read as the reverse complement.
AGCGGTACCCGATCCCGATCTGCCGGGTTGGTAAGCGCTGCCGCCGTAAGCCGGCGGCGAATGTCGGACCAGATCACTCGAAACGGTGCCGAAGCGGCGCGGGTGCGGAACAGCGTCCAGGATGGACCGCCTACATAATCGGCGCGTGCTCGGAGGACTCCCTCGTGACAGTTGAAGTACTCCAGGGCGCGCCGCGGGAGCTTGCGATAGACCCTGCCGCGCTCATCGTGAGGCCAGAGCAGGCGAATTCGATCCGTGGTCCCGAAGGCGCGCACGTCCCGTCCCCGGATACCCCAGCGAATCAAGCACCCTTCGATGAACTCCGGTGGGTCGAGGAAGATCTGATTGGCCCCGGTCTTGGCGCCTAACTGAAGCACGAAGCGTTCGCCGAGAGCCGGATGATTGGACCGGATGAGATCGAGAGCGTCGTGGGCCGCCGACGGGAGCAGAATCCATGGCGCGCCACCGAGCAGCCGGCACTGAGAGACCTGGTAACTCCCGCCGGATCCGAGAGTCGTATGGATGAGGTGATCCCGCGGAGCCGTAGTCTTGGAAGCAACCAGCGCGAGCGGATAGACCGTCGCATCAAAACCATTCTGTTCCGGCGTGGTGAGATCTGTCAGGCGGTGGATCGTTGTGTGCGCTGCGAGCCCGCGACGGGCCGCCACACCGTAGGCCGCCGTCGCCAGCTTGGCCGGCAGCAGAAACCCCAGCACTCCTCCATCACCCAACAACTCCAGTCCGCGCTCGAGAAACGCGATCGCCAGATCGGGCTGGTGGGCGAAGCCGCTGCCACCGCTGTGCCACCACCGGTAGCGCGCCCCCAGGCTGCCTCGCTGCGCCGGAGGAAGATCCTCGGCCCGTACCCACGGCGGGTTCCCTACCACGATGTCGAACCCGCCCTTCGAGACCACGTCCGCGAAGTGGCACTCAAACTGAAACCAGGGCACTTGGCCTTCTTCGGTGACCCGTCGCCGCAGGCGGCGGAGTCGCTGAAGTTGATGCCGCGACACGCGGAGTCGCTCTCCGGTCTCTCGATCAAGCCCGTGACGGCGGCCGAAGAGGTCCGGCGTCCTGGCCTCGGCTAGACACTCGGCAACGGTGGTCTCGACTCGCGCGATTACTCCATCCAGGCACTCCAGCATGGCGGCCAGTTCTGTCTGACGCAGTCTGCGCGCCAGATCCTGCTTGTTCTCCCCCACGGCAACGACAAACTTGCGGCGCAACTCGGCGATGGCGTGGGCCGCAGCCCTCGGCACCAGTGGTAGCGTTGTCACCAGGCGGGCGGGATCAAGGAGGCTGTCTCCTTGTCGAATCAGCCCGTCGAGATTCGGCAATGGTTCAACCGCTTCCGGGTCGTGTGCCGGATCGTGCGCGATGACGGCCAGCCATAATCGCAGTTCGGTGAGCCGGACCGCCATCGGGTTCAGGTCCACTCCGAACAGGTTGCGGGCCAGCACCGTGCGGCGGATGCGCGCGCCTGATTCGTTGCTCCCGGACAGGTCAGCGAGTCGCTCCAGCATGCCGAGCAGGAAGGCGCCTGAGCCGACCGCGGGATCCAGTACGGTGACCTCGGCGACCAGCCGGCGCACCTTTGAATCCGGAGTTCCGAGTTGCTCCGCTGCGGTTTCCAACGAGCAGCCGAGCCGGCTCGCCATGTAGGCTTCCAGCGTGGCATCAACCAGCTGCGACACCAGATGCACCGGCGTGTAGAAGGTTCCGCTGCCATGCCGTGCCTCTGGCTCCATCACTCCCTCGAAGACTCGGCCCAGCATGTCGGGCGCCACTTCTCCCTCGGCGCCGTTCTCATTCACTGTGAACGCGAAACGCTCGAACAACTGGTCGAAGGCGTCTCTCCAGACGGCGTTGGGAACCTCGCCCCGCCATTGGCGCTCGAGAGGGTGCGGCTCAAAGAGTCCGCCATTCAGGAATGGGATTCGCCCAAAGGATCGAGCTCGGCCTCGCGCTTCGGCGCGACGATTGAGCGTGCCGAAGAAGAGTGGTTGAAACAGATGGCGGTGTAGCCTGCGGCGACGGGCCAGACAATCATCGACGGCCTGGCGGAGGAAGTCTGGTCTCCCGTCCAGCCATCCTTTGCACTGCACGAAGTAGAGGAAGAGGACCCTGGTGAGATTGAGCAGCGCGACATGGTGGCGTTGTTCCGGCTGGAGTCCTCCGGTCAGTCCTTGGGAGAACTGTGCGACGAGTTGACGGAAATTGGTGAAGAACCGCTTACCCGCATCCTCCTCCTCCAGAATTTCGGCGAGGCGGAGCGCAAGGCCGAGGCCGGTTGCGGTCCCACATCGCCCGAGGCGTTCGAGTCGCTGAACTACTCTCGGGTCGGGAGAGGGCAGGGACAAAATGACCGTGGGGCCTCTGCCGGCCGCGATGGAGACCGCCAGCGTGCGGCTCCGCTCATCGAAAGCGAGGACTCCCACCAGTTTGCCGTGGGCGATGAACCGTGCGGCGAGCCTACGGGCTGCCAGGAGCGGCTCCCCGGTCGCGACCGCCAGCCACTCAAATCCGGCTGTGCGCCCCAGTACCGAGGCGGCAGTCACCTCGAGGCTCGAGTTGCCGGGTACCAGGACGCTCGGGTTCAGTTCTTCCCACAGGCTCGATTGGCCCAGGTAAGGCATCAACCCGGCAAGGTCGCGGAACCCGCGGATCCCCTCGAGGGTTAGAACCAGAGACACGGACCCTCCGCTGCGGTGGGGGTCCATGCTAGGTACGCCGGGCCGTTAACTTGGTATCCGCCTGCCGCGCGGCGAGGCGGCAAAACTGCGGCTGAACTTCAGACTACGGAGTCGATCTCGGATGGGGTCACGATTCTTGTGCCTGGCAGCATCTCTTCTTGTCGGTGCGTTCCTTACTCCTCGGATCGCACTGGCGCAAACCACTCAGATTGACAGCGCATTCTTCGCGGTGCTCAAAGGCACCGATACGATTGCGGTTGAGACCTTCGCCCGGGAAGGCCACGAGCTACGGGGTCAATTGGTCAAGGTCGCCGCGGGACGCGAGCGCACCATCTATCGGGCCGCGCTGATGGACGACGCCTCGACCCCGCTTATCGATTTCAGCGTCTGGAAGGGTGAAGACCCGCCCAACTCGCCGGCTCGGCAACTGGGACGGGTCATCTTCAAGGAGGATAGCGCGGCGGTTGACGAGGCCGACTCGCGGGGACTCCGCACCATCATGTTCCATACCCAGCGCGGAGCCATCGTGTATTTGAATCTCTCCTTTGCCCTGCTGGAGCAGGCGACGCGACGCGCCCGGACCCTGAAACAGGATTCGGTCGCGGTGCCGTTCTTCAATCTGGGTGGCGGCCAGACCCTTGATGGCATGGTTCTCCAGCTGACCGCCGATTCCGCCGCCGTCCGACTCGGATCCGTGGAATTTCGGTTGCAGGTCGATCCCGCTGGCCGCATCATGGGTGGAGCAATTCCCTCGCAGAATCTGGTGGTATCGCGAAGCCCCTGAGGAGGGTCCCCTGACCAAGGGTCAACACATTCTCCTGGTGGATGACGAGGAAGGCCTGCGGCGGATCGCGAAGCGCGCTCTGGAGCTGGCGGGCTTTCGGGTTACCACGGCGGCCGACGGGGTGCAGGGGTTGGAAGCATTTCAGGCACACAAGCAGGACATCGCGCTCGTCGTTTCCGATATCACCATGCCGAACCTGGATGGCGTCGGGCTCCAGCGAGCGATCCATCAGGAGGGCGATCGAGTACCGTTCCTGTTCATCTCCGGCCTGCCGCCGGAGGATGTGCTTCAAGCTTCCGCCGGTATGGTGACCGACGTTCTCGGAAAGCCGTGGACCGTGGCCGAGCTGACCGAGCGAGTGAGGCAGATTCTTTCAGGCACATGAGGCCTTCCCCTCTACTTCGGCCTCTCGCCGTGCTGCTCGGCGCCGGTAGCCTCCTTCTCGTAGGTGCTGCGTCGGTCCATCCTGTCTTGCACGGCTCCGCCTCCGACCAGCTCGCCATGATCGGCGATACCGGCCACTGGCGCACCATTCACCTGCTCCTCTCACTGGGGACGGGTCTCTTCATCGTTGGCCTCGGAGCGCGGGCTCTCTCGACACCCGACTCATTGCGGCTCGAATATGGAATCGTCCTGATTGTGCTGGCCTTGGGGGAACTGCTGAACGGCGTCAATATCGCCTTCATGACCGCGGCCGGCACCGAGCTCGCGGCACTCGAGCGTCAGACGCCAGGCTCGACGACCCTTCTCTATCAGGGAATTCATCCCGCGACGCTGATGGCGGCACGGCTGGGGTCTTTTCTCGTCGCGATGGCGGCACTGCTCCTGGCTCGACTGGGCAGTCACGATCCCGCGGAGCCGCGCTGGGAGCGCGGGATCGCCCTGATCGCCGGCGTCGTCGGCCTCGCGGCGGTCCTGCTGCTTCCCGAAACCAATGTCGCGACCCCGATCGGGATCGGCATCATGGCTCTCTGGGGTATCGCGGTGGCGGTGCGGTTACTCCGGCAGGCGTCCTAGTAGTTCTCCATCACCATCACAGAGAGCTCATCCAGCGCCCGGTGCTCGGGCAGCACGTTGCCGTCCTGATCGAACCGGATGTTCATGGCGCACAGTTCTTCGAGAGCCGTGCTCTCCTGCGTCTTCAGGTTGAGAACATACGGCTCGCCCGCGGCCCGGATCTCGGCGAGTCGCTGGATGAGCCAATCGGGCTTGTCGGCCGCCCGTTCGAGCGACTAGACCATCTGGGGGGTGAGGGAGAGCTTCATGGTAATTGAAGATTTAAGATTTCAGATTGAAGATTGAACGGCTGACGATTGTTGAAGGGCTCTTTGATTCTGTCGCACTCACCCAATCTGCAATCTTCAATCTTCAATCTTAAATCATCTGTGTCTCACCACCGACTGCAGCTCCCCCTCGATCAGCTCCAGCTGCCGTTCGATGTCGTTGTGATCGAGATCGGTGTCGGGGGCGGGTACGCCGTTCTGAGAGAAGAGTGTTGCGACCAGCGCATCGGTGTAGCCCACGACGGCCACCGCAATGCCCTTGTCCAGCGTGCGATTCAGGTGAAGAATGATCGCCATCGCCTGGCGAGGACGGAGGCCCGCGAAGATCGGGGCCAGCTGGCGGGTGAGCAGCTCGCGGAGGAATTGGATTTCCTCCACGACCTCTCCTGCGGCGAGGCCGCGTGCGGCTCCCACACGCCCGTAATGTTCACAGGCATGAAACCAGACGTCGCGCACTTCCTGGCGCATGGGCCCCACCGTCTCCACCAGCACGTCCATCAGAAGACGCAGCTCGCGTTCGACGGTGTGGGGAGGCACGTGAGGCGCGGCGGTGAGACGCACACCGAGCCAATCTGCCCATTGTGTCACTACTTTGTCCCGCAGGTCGGTCATGGCACGACCGACCGTTTGTAACGTCGGGTGAGACGCTCGCAATGCCACGACTCCATGGTGTGGTGAGAGCAGGCGGCAATCTACACGGGAGCTAGAATGGGGTCAAAGGACGTTATTCGCCCTCGCATGCTAAAGGCCGGCAGTCGCATCGCCCTCATCGCGCCCGCCGGGCCGCTGCTCAATCGCGACGATCTCACCCGCGGTGAAGAGGTGTGCCGAGCGCTGGGATACGAGCCGGTGCTCTTCCCCAACGCGGGGCGCGCCTACGGCTATCTCGCCGGGACCGACGAGGAGCGGCTCGCCGATTTGAATGCGGCGCTCCGGGATCCTTCGCTCGACGCGGTCTGGTGCCTCCGCGGTGGGTACGGCATGACTCGCATTCTCTCGCAGGTGGACTACAAGGCGCTGGCCCGCGCTCCCAAAGCCGTGATCGGATACTCCGACATCACGGCGCTCCTCCTTGGGATTTATCACGAGGCGTCGGTCGTCAGCTTTCATGGACCGGTCGCGTACTCCAGTCTCTCTCCATTCTCTCGCTGGCACTTCGATCGGGTGCTGACAATGCCGGCACCCGCCGGTCGCTTAGGACGGGTGGCCCCGCCATCCGATGTGCTGGTGCCCTCTGATTCCCGCGTCGTCACCTTGAAGAGCGGGGTAGCCGAAGGGCGCCTGCTCGGCGGCAATCTTTCCCTGCTGCAGTGTATGGTGGGCACCAGGCACCAGCCGGACTTCGATGGGGCGCTTCTCTTCATCGAAGACGTGGGAGAGGCGCTGTACCGGGTGGACCGTATGTTGTCCCATCTCAAGCTGGCCGGTATTCTCGACAAACTGGCCGGCGTAGTCGTGGGCCAGTTCACCGAGATGGACGAAGGGGGAGAAGACGGCGCGCTGGGCTTCGATCAGGTCCTGGCCAACTACTTCCTCCCCCTGGGTATTCCTGTGGCCTACGGATTTCCCTTCGGTCACGTCTCCGAAAAGTGGACCCTGCCCGTCGGTGTGAAGGCGAGACTCGACGCAGGAGCCGGAGAAGTCGAGATCCTCGAACCTGCGGTCTCCTGATTTCGCAATGGCAAACGCAATGGCAACACCTACCCTTACGAAACACACTCTGCCGGGGTCGCTCGGGCCCATCCTGATTGATGTGCGGGCCGCCGGCCGGACCTCGCCACAGCCCGCAGTCATCGTCATTCATGGATTCAAGGGGTTCAAGGACTGGGGCATGTTTCCCCCCCTCGCGGTGCGGCTGGCTCGCGCGGGCCTCTCGGCTATCTCGTTCAACCTGAGTGGCAGTGGAGTGGACGACGCTGGCGAATTCGCCTTTCCCGAAAAATTCGGCCACAACACCTTCAGC
>DATIOP010000316.1:0-9163 GCA_035472975.1 Gemmatimonadales bacterium | reverse complement strand
AGGCCGCGAGATCGTGAAGCTGCTTGCGGAGCGTGGCGATAAGGTTCGCGTGGCGCAACGCTCACAACCGCGCGGTCTTCCTCCGGCGGTGGAATTCGCGCCGACGGATGTGCTCAATCCTGAAAGCGTGCTCCACGCCTGCGCGGGAAGCGAGGCGGTGATCTGCTGCATCGGGTTTCCGTACGATTCGCGCATCTGGCGGAAGGTTTGGCCGACGGCGATGGTAAATCTGCTTGCCGCCTGCGAGAAGGCCAAGGCGCGGTTTATCTTCGCAGACAATCTTTACATGTACGGTCCCCAAACCGCGCCGCTCACAGAGGAGATGCCGCTGACCGATTTCGGCCGCAAACCCAGGGTGCGCGCGGATATTACGAGGCTGTGGCAGGACGCGCACGCCCAAGGCCGCGTCCAGGCCGTCGCCGTTCGCGGCTCCGATTTTTACGGTCCCGATGTTCCGACCTCGGTTCTTTCGGCCTATGGCGTCAAAAATCTGCTGGCGGGCAAGCCCGCAATCATGCCCTATCCCGTGATCTTTCCGCACGATATCACCTATGTGCCGGACTTCGCACGCGCGCTTGCGAGGCACTCCTCAAGCAGCGCGGCGCGCCCATGGCAGTCGCGGGGCGCTACCTGCCGCAGCGCTACCTGATCGGGCCCGCGGTCTTTCCGATTTATCGGACCATCCTGGGCGGATGGCTGCTCTTTTATCTCCTTCCTGCCACGATCGTCGGCATGGTGCTTCTGCTCTCCCATGTCGGGCTCTCGTCCCTCACCTGGGGATCGCTGTTCGGCTGGGTCTTCCGCATCGCGGCCTACGCCTTTGCGATCATGACCCTGGTATTCGCAATGATCGAGCGTTCACAATCCAGTGCCACTGGTCTCGGAGCATTGGAGACACGGAAGCCGGATCCCCTCAGGGTCTCAAGATTCGAGGCGATGACCGAACTCGTTTTTGCCACGATCGCCCTGCTCATATGGATGGGTCTCATCCCGGTTGGGAAGCTGGACGAAGTGACATTCTCGCTGGGACCCGCGGCGAGAATCTTCTACTGGCCAGTAGCCCTGTGGCTCGCGTCCGGCTTCGTGATGGGCGCGGTGCAGCTCCGTCATCACCGGTGGACTCCCGGGTTGGCAAAGGCGCGGGCGAGCCAGACCATTCTTGGCCTGGTGATTTTCGTCGGCATGCTGCTCGCGTGGACGGTAGATGGCGGCCTGGTCAGTGTGACGGGAACCAATCTCCCCATCGGCAAGGTCGCCGAAGCGGAGAAATGGATGAGCATTACCTGGGCGGGGATCCTGGCGGGCTTCGTCGTCGGATTCATCATCGCGACAATGCATGATGTGCGACGGCTGCGCCGGGTCGTGGTGCCGGAATCGAGTGTCGTGGGGGTTGGATCGTGAGGCGGGTCGTGGGTCGTGAGTCATGGGTCTCGACTCAAGACTCAAGACACTCGCCTATTTCGAGAGATCTTTCGACTCGAACAAAGGTGGCGCGCGGCCAGCCCCGGGTTGAACCACAGAGCGCACCCTTCCAACGACCTGCGATCCCGGAGAAAACTTTCCCGAGGCCAGCCTCGCGGGCGCAGCAGGAAGCAGGTCGCGGGCCAATCTGGTACTACTGGTTAAGTTATTCTAATGATTAGACTTACAATAATTTTGACGGTGTCGAATCAAATCCTCGTCGCTGCGTGTTACCAGCAGTCAGGCGGGAAGGCGGAAGGGGTCGGCTCGGCGGCTCGGCGGAACGGCGGAACGGCGGAACGGCGGAACGGCGGAACGATGGTAGCAAATTGCGCCCTGTGATGCCTCGTCGCCTGTCGCCCAGGAGCCGTCCATTGTAAAATCCTCCCGCGCCATTCCTGTCCCCCGTTCCCGCTTTACCCGTTCACCGTTCACCCGTCTCCCAAAGACCCCATGCACCGTCGCAACTTCCTGCGGCATACCGGCGAAGCGGCTCTCGCGTTCGGCATTCTGCGCCATCTCCCGGCCTGCTCCGGCACCGGAAAAGCCGCCGCCAGCAAGGCCGACCAGGCGTTCCTTTCCCTCCGGGACCGCTATTTCCTGAAGGCGCTCGAGCTGAATCCGGTGACGGCAACCTATCTCGGCGGGGACGGCTACGACCCGTCCCTCGTGAAGATCAACAGTCGGCTTCGCGACTTCCGGCCGCCGGCGCTGGGTGACGAACGCGCCTTCTACCTCGGCATACGCAAGGAGCTCGAGGCGATCGATCCGACGGGCCTCAGCTCGGTGAGCCGGGTAGATCACCAGGTGATGGCGGCCCAGCTCCGCTTCATGCTCCACCAGCTGGAAGACCTGAAGCAGTATCAGCGGGCGATCGATACCTACGTGGCCGAGCCGTTCCGTGGTGTAGACTGGCAAATCCAGGGGATGTCAGGTGGCTCGGAGGGAAGTCCGGAGCTTGGCAGTGAGGACGAATGGGTGCTGGTGGTCGAGCGAGTCCGCGCGATTCCTCCCTATCTCGAGGTAGCAAAGGCCAATCTCGAGGCCGGGAAGGCGGCCGGGAATCTTCCGGATCACCGCATGGTCGAGCGCGACGGGGTTAACGGTTCGAAGGCCAACGCCGAGTATTTCCGTACCACGCTTCAGGCCACTGCCAAGACCTTCCTCGGGAGCCGGCCCTTCGCTGCTGCGGTCATGGGCGACCTCGAGTCCTCGGGCCGGCAGGCAGCCGATGCGTGGGAAGACTTCGCTGCCTTCCTGCTCAAGACCTACGATCCTCAGGATGTCAGCGACCACTTCAGTGCAGGTGAGAAGGAATACCAGTGGCGCCTCGAGAATGTCCTCCAGGAAAAACGCACCGCGGCGCAACTCTGGGACTACGGGCTTGAGCAGACGACCCTCTACGAGAACAAGATCTTCGAAGTCGCGCAGGAAGTGGCGAAGGAAGCCGGGCTTTCGCTTCCGTTCGGAACCGACGCGGAAAAGCACGACAGCATCCGGGCGGTAATGGAGTATCTCTCCAAGGATTCACCGCGAAACGACGACGAGCTGCTTCAGTGGTACATCGACGCCGGCAAGCGCGCCGTGGTGTACGGGAGGGAACACCAGCTCTTCGACATCCCGCAGGACTACCGACTCGATGTCACCCCGACTCCGCCGGTTCTTCGCAGCACGATCGACGCAGCCTATTATCCGGCGCCCCCATTCAAGAAGACCGGCGTGGGCCGCTTCTATCTCACCCCGACCGGTAACGATCCCGCGGCGCTCAAGCTCAACAATCGCGCGTCCGTCGCCGACACCGCGGTGCACGAAGGCTTCCCCGGCCACGACTGGCACTACAAGTACATGAACCAGCACGCGGCCGAGATTTCCAATGTCCGTTGGTTCACGCCGGGGGCGGTCGAGGATTCCTCCGCGATGTGGCTCGACTCCCAGTCAACCGAAGGATGGGCCTTGTACAGCGAGGAGTTGATGGCCGAGCCGGCGGAAGGACGTCCGCACGGGTTCTACACCGCAGCCGAACATCTTTACGAGCTGCAAGGTCAGTTGCTGCGCGCGGTGCGGGTCCGGGTGGACACCGGCCTGCACACCGGCCGCATGACCTTCGCCGACGCCGTGGACTTCTTCACCGAGCACGTCTCGTTCTTTCCGAAGGCGGCAGCTGCGGCCGCGCGCGATGCGAAGGCAAAGGCCATCGTGGAGGGAGCGACCCGGGCCATTTACCGCTACTCCAAGTGGCCGACCCAGGCCATCACCTATAACCTGGGCAAGAACGCGATCCTCGCGTTACGCGAGCAGACGCGCCAGAAAGAAGGGGACAAGTTCTCGGCCCGAGCGTTCCATGAGCGCTTCATGCGGCAGGGTCCCGTCCCCGTGGGATACATGGCTGATGAAGTGCTGAAGGGGTAGCAGACCAGTGCATCACTCTTGTACAGTGCCCGGAAACACCGTCAAATAAGGCGAAAGGAACAACACACCGACGCGTGGCATCACTCATGCTTTGACTAAGAGCGTGGGGAAGCGGGGTGGAGGAACTACCCGCGAGGAGGACAGGATGCCGTACGCGTTTGATGGCGACGATCGCTCGAACCAGGAGCCTTGGGACACCACGGAAGCGTGGCGAGGAGACGTGCATCTCCCCGACGATACTTCCTGGCCCGCCGAGGCGACGTCGGCTTTGAATATCGAGCAGGATGAAGCGGAGGAACACGGCGGCTGGCGCGGGCATCAGCATTTCGCCGACTGGCCCGAAGAACTGGCGGGCCCGGAGTACTGGCTGTACAAGCGGATGGCCGAGTAAAACTGAAAAATCAGAAAACACAAACCCCGCGGTCCGGAAACGGACGGCGGGGTTTTTTCTTTGTGGTAGAGCCACTGGTCGGAATTGAACCGACGACCGCTCGATTACGAATCGAGAGCTCTACCCCTGAGCTACAGTGGCGGAAGACGCATGCCCTGGCGCGGATTCGAACCGCGACGCCTTTCGGCACTACCCCCTCAAGATAGCGTGTCTACCAGTTTCACCACCAGGGCGCGGGGCCAATCTTAGTGAGCGATCAGAGCAGACGCAACCCGATCCGCCGCCGCGCAACCGGCGCTATTTCACGTCGCTGAAGTAGGGGCTGCCGCTGATGGGGTTGCCATCGAACGTGATATCGAGGCGGTCAGTACCCTTGGAAAACGGCAGGTACCGCGCCGAGTAAGTCCCGTCGTTGTTATCCACGATCGTTGGTGTCGCGCTGTTCGTCCCCGTCACCCGGATCAGGAAACGGCTGGCGAATCCTCCGGTCTTGATCTCGTTGCCGAAAGCATCCCGGCTATCGATCTCAATATCGGTGAACCGGAGCCGCTTGCCCTTGGGAACCTGGGCGTCGGAAGTGGCGGCCGCCGGTATCCCCGGAACCACCGTGATATCGACTTCGTCGTCCAGCTGCACCGGTCCAACCGATGCGCCGACGGTCTTGGTTTCGGTAACCGTGGAAGAAAGACTGCCGGTAGTCTGCCCGTTCGCATCGGTGACCTGAGTCGGCTGGGTCACCGTGTTGCCGGAACCGCTCGCGGTGAGGGTGACGTTGAGACCCTGAACCGGCAGCCCGGTCGAGTCCCGGATGGTGACGGTGATGACCGAGCTACCGGTGCCCGCCGTGATCGTCAGCGGATTCGCGGAGATCGACGAGAGCGAGGCACTGGGTCCTCGCTGGACCAGCCTGATGCTGTGGGAGGTGGTGGTCAGAAATCCCGGCGCGGCGAAGAGCAGGACGTAGTCGCCAGTCGGTCCAAAGAGGGAAAGGTCGGAATAGACCGCGCGTCCTGCGGCATCGGTACTCACCGTCGTCTGGCCATTGATCGTACCGCCGCCGCTCGCGACCGCTGCCGTCACCGAAACGCCCGCGATGGCCAGCGGCGCACCCAATGGATCGGTCAGCTGAATCACTGGCTGCCGGGGGAACGCAATGTTGTGACGGGCGGTATCGGACGGCTGGGTCGTTACTTCGAGGATCGGGGGCGCACCTGGAGTAGCCGTCGCCTTGAAGTCGATGGTGACGCCGGGGGCAGGATCCAGCGTCGCGACCAGGCTCTGCTGGCCAGCTCCACGACCCAGCGTCCAGGCTGTCTCGGCTCGACCCGCACTGTTCGACACCGAGCTGGTCGGGTTGACTCCACCGGCTCCCGGATTCCAGACGACTGTGATGCCAGATACCGGATTGCCGTACTTGTCCGTGACTTTGACGGCAAGCATGGCGGGCAGAAGCTGGCCGGTCTCGCCAACCTGTCCATCTCCCGCGACGCGTACCAGCGCCTTGGCCGCGGCGGGAAGTGCGGTCGCGGTGAATACTGCGGGGTGGGAGATCCCGGTCGAATCGCCGACGCCGATCTGTACGGTCTGCGTACCCGACTGAGTTCCGAGAACCCACCGAAAAGCGAGCCGCCCCCCATTATCGGTCCGGGGGGCGGCAGCCTCTACCAATCCGCCGTTGAGCAGATTGGTCCCTATAGGCTGCCCTGTAACCGGACGGCCTTCGAAGTCTGTGACCTTGATGATTAGGGAATCCTGGACGGTATCGCCGACGATGGCCTGCTGTCCCTGCCCCGAGACGACCGCAACCAATGCAGGATCCCCCTGCCGAGGCAGGACGAGGTCTTGTCCGCAGCCTGAGGTGAGGAGGATAAGGAGAGCAGGAAGCGCAGTGCGACGATCCATGCTGACCGGTCCTGCTATGCTACGGTGCTACAGTACTGGTGAACGGGCTGCCGCTGATCTGGCCACCGTCGAGGGTTATGGTGATCGTATCATCCCCGGGGAGAACCGGCAAGTAGCTGGCCGAATAGGTCCCGTTACCGTTGTCCGTGACCGTGGCGCTGGCGGAGTTAGCCCCCGTTACCGTCACCTCCACGTCGGACCCTCCGGAGGTCAACGCGTTCCCGAACTGATCCCTCGCCTGAATAGTGATAACCGTCTGAACCAGAATGGTGCCATTGGGAACGTTGGCCGTGGATTGGCCGGCGTCCGCCACGTCGGGGGTCCCGGTCGCCGTGAAGATGACGGGACTGCCGGTCAGGCCGCTGGAGGTGGCGCTCAGTGTGTTGGTTCCAGCCGCCGTACCAAGGGTCCAGCTGCCCACGGCAGCCAGTCCGCTGTTGTCGGTCTTCTGGTTGTGTGCGGTGACACTGCCCCCACCCGACTCGACGGCGAAGTCCACCGTAACATTGTCGACCGGATTGTTGCTCACGTCGCGCACCAGCACGGTGGGCGGGGTGGTCACCTGCTGATCAACTGTTGCAGACTGGTTGTCGCCCGTCTGCACCACGATGGAAACCGGATCTCCCGCGGTCAGGCTGATGGTATTTGACGTCGCCCCCTGTAGCCCGGAGGAGGTAAAGGACAGCGTACGGTTGCCAACTGCCCCGGTAATGTCGAGGTCGGGGAAGGTGGCTACCCCATTGAAGTCGGTATTTACCGTCAACGTGCTGCCCCCCAGTGATCCGCCACCGCTCGCTATAGACGCCGTGACCTGCACTCCATTCTGGTTCACCGGGTTGTTTGCCGCGTCTCGCAACTGAAGCGCCGGCTGCTGCGTGAACGCGATCGCGTTCCGGGCTGTGCTCGAGGGCTGCGTGGTAATGGTGAACCTGGCGGGAGCCCCAGTGAGGCCGGTGGCCGTAAACGTCACCGGGCTGCCCGACAAACCGGCCGATGTCGCGGTCAGGGTATTGGTCCCCGGCGTGTTGCCGAGGGTCCAGCTGGTCGCCGCGGCCAGACCATTCACGCCGGTCGCCACCGCCGTAGTCGGCACCACGCTCCCGCCGCCCGAGGCAACCGCGAAGGTCACATTCACTCCACTCACGGGATTGCCACTCACGTCGGCTACAATGACCCTGGGCGGCACCGCGACCGGAGTTCCCGCATCGTCGGACTGTCCGTCACCGGCGCCCACGTCGATCGAAGTCGCCGCACCCGCCACGATATTGATCGTGCCGGAGGCCACCGAGTTAAGGGTGCCCGAGGTGAACTGCAGCGTACGATTCCCGATCGTGCCGGTGATCTCGAGGTTGCCGAAGGTGGCCAGGCCGCTTGCATTGGTGTTAACTGTGGCCGTCCCGCCGATCGTTCCTCCCCCGCTCGCGATGGTCGCGGTAATCGGCACGCTGGCCTGGCTTACCGGGTTGTTCGCCCCATCCCGGAGCTGGATCGCCGGCTGCTGCGGGAACGCGATAGAGTTCTGAGCCGTGGCCGCGGGCTGGGTTGTGATGCTCAGGTGATTCGCCAGGCCTGCGGTCACACTCATGGAGCCGGAGGTCACGCTCGAGAGGCCGCTGGAGCTGAACGTCAAGGTGTGCGGACCAGGGGTACCAGTGATGGCAAGATCGGTAAACGCGGCCTGGCCACTCGCGTTGGTATTGATCGGGAAGGTCCCGTCCAGCGTGCCACCGCCCGTCGCTATTGCGGCGTCCACGGAAACGTTGTTCTGACTGACGTTGTTTCCGCTCTGATCCTTGAGCTGGACCACCGGTTGCGTCGGGAATACCACCCCGCTCTGGACCGTGCTGGAAGGCTGTGTTGTCAGCACAAGCTGGGTGGCGGCTCCTGCTGTGAGGTTGATCGCCGAGCTGGTGGCGCTCACGAAGCCGGTGGCCGAAAAGATGAGCGTCCGTGAGCCCACTACTCCGGTAATGGCGAGATCGTTGAAGCTCGCGACGCCGCTGGCGTTGGTGGTCGCCGTCGTGGTCCCGTTGAGGGTACCTCCGCCCGACAGGATGGATGCGCTGACCACGACTCCGGGCTGGTTCACCGGGTTGTTACTTGCGTCACGGAGCTGGATGACCGGCTGCTGAGCGAAGTCCACCGCGTTCTGGGCGGTGGCGCTGGGCTGAGTCTGAATGAACAGCAAGCTCCCGCTCCCGGCACCCAGCGCAACGGTATTCGACACTGCCGCAGTCAGACCGGTCCCGCCGAATCTCAGGGTGAAGTTCCCCGCCGGCCCGCTCAGCGTGAGGTCGCTGAAGGTTGCTTCGCCGGCTGCGTCGGTCGTCGCGACGGTATTGCTGAGCGAGCCGCCGGTGCCCGAGGCGATGGAGGCCGTAATCGAAGTGCCTCCCTGGGATACCGCGTTCCCTGCCCCGTCGCGCAGCTGGACCACCGGCTGAGTAGACAGTGCAACTCCACTCGACGCGGTGGGAGGCGGCTGCACCGTGATGGTCACATGGTTCGCCGGCCCCGGATTCAGGGTGATCGCGTTACTGGAGACGCCGGTGAGCCCCGCCGCATCGTATTGCAGTGTGTAGCTGCCGACGGTGCCGGTAATCGCCAGGCCGGCGAAAGTCGCGAGCCCGGCTGGGCTGGTCGTTGCCGTCGCGTTGGTGAGGGTACCGGAGCCGGAGGCGAAGCTGGCCGTAATCGTTGTGCCGGCCTGACTCACGCTGTTCCCCGCCGCATCCTGAATCTGGATTCTCGGCTGTACCACGATCGCGACCCCGCTCTGGGCGGTGCCGGACGGTTGACGGTTCACGCCCAGCTTGGCCGCGGTACCCGCCGTCAGCGCGATGGTGCCGGAAGTTGCACCGGCCAAGCCCGTGGCGGCGAAGGACAGTGTGTAGTTCCCCACCACACCGCTGATCGCAAGATCGGTGAAGCTGGCAATACCCGAGGCATTGGTGGAAACGGTGAGAGTTCCGGTGATCGTGCCGCCCGTGCTCACCGTCG
>DATIOP010000315.1:0-2561 GCA_035472975.1 Gemmatimonadales bacterium | reverse complement strand
CTGGGTGGGCGGGACCGGGAAATCATCGGGCTCCGCTACGGGAGCGGAATGGATACTTCGGCCGTGGCAGAGGTTCTGGGGCTTCGCGAGTCGGCGGTGCGGACCCGGCTTTGGCGAGCGCTTGGCCGCTTGCGCGTTCTGCTCGAGGACGGCATACCATGATCGCCCGGCTCGCTGATCCGCGCGATCTCGATGCGCTGCTCGGGCAAATTCAGTTCCGCCCTCGGGCCTCGCTGGAAGGTGAGGTGGCAGGCCGCTGGGCCCGGGGAGATCGTCCAACACCCAATCCGACTCCCGTCACGGGCAAGCTGATCTGGCTCGGGCTGATGCTGTTGTTGTTGGGGGCCGTTCTCTATCTCGTGCAAACGGAATTCGGGCTGGCCCAGGTTCGAACGGTGGATCGCTGCTGTGAAGACTTCGACGGCGGTGGCAGCCGTGACGACGGCATGCTCGTCGTGTCCCGGCGGGGATCCGATGTTCAGAGGCTTGCGATCTACGAAGACCTGGATGGGAGCCGGAGCTATACCGTCGGTGACGCGCTCCGCTTCGACAGGAGCGGACGGCCCTCGTTGCAGCAACCGTTAACCGCGGGCATGAGAACGTTTGAGCTGTGTTGTCGGGACTATGATGGCGGCGGGCCGGCCGACGACGCCGTCGTCATCATGGCCCTGCCACCCGACCGGATCGCCATGGCGGCGATCTACGAGCGGCTGCCGGCTGCCGGCGACAAGTTACTCAGGTAATCACTCTCCTCTCTCTCATCTCTCACCGACCCCACATGCGATTTCGGCTCTTCACCACCGGCATCATCCTGCTGGGTGCCGCGGTTTCGCTCCACGCCCAGCAACCCGACAGCGCGAAAACCGACAGCGTGAAGACCGACAGTTCCGCCATTCAGCTCCAGGAAATCGAGGTCGTCGGTTCCATCGCGCCGACCGCGGGGGCTACGATCGGGTCCGGGGTGCCGGCCCGGATCTCGGTGGTTACCGGCGAGGAGATCGACAAGTGGGAGCCGAGGCTTCTGGCGGACGCGCTGGTAACCCAGCCCGGCATTTCGCTCTACGACGACCTGGGCTCGCCCTTCAAGCTCAATCTCAGCACCCGCGGCTTCAACGTTGGTCCGGTCGTCGGCCTGCCTCCGGGTGTGTCGGTCTTTCTGGACGGCGTGCGGCAGAACGAGCCTGATGCTCAGGAAGTCAATTTCGACCTGCTCCCGATGGAGCACGTGCGGCGTCTTGAGTTGCTGAGCGGATCGGGGAGTCTCCTGGGAGCCAACTCACTCGGCGGCGCCATCAACCTGATTACTCGGCGGGGCACTGGTCCGCTCGAGGGCGAGCTCGAGGGCTCAGGTGGGTCCTACGGCAACTGGTCGGGTGAAGGCTCGCTCGCCGGACTCACCAAGAAAGGCATGGACTACTACGTGGCCGGCGGCTATGAGAACGATGATGGCTGGCGTGAGGCCACGAGTGCCGAGAACTACAACGGATTCGTGAACCTGGGGAAGCGCAACGCGGTTCGGGGCATAACGCTTCAGGGATTTGGGGCCCATTCCCGCGCTGAGACTGCAGGATCGCTTCCGGAGTCGATCTTCGACACCGATCCCTCCGTCAACTTCACCACCGGCGACTTCGAAGATCTCGATCTCCTCCAGCTGGCGACCTCGGGATATGTGCCACTCGGCTCCGGTCGGTTGAACTTCGGTGCTTACGGCCGGCGAAGCACCGCCGAACGCTTCAACGTCAATCAGGCGCCGGACGACAATGTCCGGTCGCTGACGACCAATGGCACAGTCGGCTTGAATCTGGATTGGCGCCGAGCCTGGCCTGTGGGGAATGACGCGATCTCGCTCCGTATCGGATCGGATGTGGCCGTCAACCGGGTTCACGTCAAACTGTTCGAGGAAGATCCCATCAACGCGTCGGACAAGACCCTGACCACCGATGTGAAGAGTCCGAGCTGGGACGTCGCGGGCTACGCCCTGGCGGACTACCGCACCGGGCGAGCGACCTTTTCGGGCGGCTTCCGTTACGACTACATCAGGATTCCCTTCGAAGACCAGCTCGATCCCTCGGCCGATACCAGCAGCAGCTTCAACCGGCTCAGCCCGCGCGGCGGAGTGAGCCTGGATCTGGGCCGCGGCTTCTCCGCCTACGGTTCGATCAGCTATCCGCAGTCGTACAAGCACCTCTTCTGCTATGCCTACTACGTGACCCCGCCACCGACGAGCGGGACGATCAAGATCGTCAAGAGGATCCCGGCCGGGAACACCTCCACGGAGACATTCCACTTCGGTGGCAATGTCTCGTTCAACCCGGGCGGCACGTTCGACCTCAAGGTCACGAACGGGGCGGCGGCCTCGATGACGTTCGTCCGGGCCGACACGGGTTCGACCGCCCCGTGGGTGGTCACGGAGAAGGCGACCGCCGACTGGCGGCCGTCCGGGCCGCCGACCTGCACCACGGTCAAGGGCTCCGCGACGACGATTGCCGGCCAGACGATCTCGATCAGCCTCCTCGCCGGCGACACGGTCACCTGCACCTACAGCGACGAGCCGATCCCGG
>DATIOP010000314.1:0-4652 GCA_035472975.1 Gemmatimonadales bacterium | reverse complement strand
GCCGGTGCTGGGGAGGCGGCAATGGAAGTCCTGCTTCCCGCGCCCGCACCGTGAACGGCTTGAATTGAATCGCCGATTGGACCTTCGGGTCGTTGTAGAAGCCAAGCACCGAGAGTTGGTGCCCGACCCGGAGGAAGATCTGGACCATGGTGCGGACCAGCCGCCATTTCTGGCGCCGCCCGGCGTCGCGGGTGAAGCGGTCGCGGATGAAACGGGACCGGAGCGCGGGCCGCAGCTCCGGCAGGGGCGGGTGGAGTGAGAAGAGCGGCCAGTAGTGAATCACCGCCAGCGCAATACGGAAGCTGCCCTTTCGTTCGGTGCGCACCCGGGCAAGCGCCTGGTCCGCATTGCGGGCCGCTACTTCGGGCGGGATCGCCTCGTTGTGCCCGGCGATCATCACCTCGGTGAGTGCGGTGAGGGTGCGGAATTCGAGCGGACGGAAGAATTCACTCTGGAGCCGCGAGGTCCAGGCGGCGTAGTAGAGAGCGAAGAGCAGGACCCCGATGACGCCGTCGAGGACCATGGCGCCGATCAGGATCTGCTGCATCGGCATCGCGCGGCCGGCGCCGGTGTACACCACGGCCAGGTCCGAGGAGGGGATCAGCAACAGATAGATCGCCTGCGCCACGACCGAGACGAAGTGCACCGCGATGATCGGCCCCACCAGCGCCATGCGCGGCCTCATTGCCTGCGCCACGTACCCGCACAGCATCGCCAGCGTCGAGACTTTGACGACCGAGTTGGTGACGAACGGCAGCTCGCGAACCAGGTCGGGTGCCAGTCCGAGGAGCGGTGCTGCTTCATAGCCGATCGCCCCGATGATGAAGACCACTGTGAGGAGAATGAGAAGGCGGCGCAGCCACTGCTCGGCCGGAGTGAGCCAGCTGGAGGGCTCGGTTGGCCAGGCTACGCTCGACAAGGCACGATTGGCGGGGAGATAAAGCAGCAACAGGAAGATCATGATCACGCCATCGAGGGCGATGGCGCCCCAGAGCACCCGGCTCACCGGCTGCGGCCACCCGATTCCCGGGTCCACGATCCGGCTGGTGTCTCCCACGAACAGGATGATCAGCATCGCCACGACGGAGACCGCGTGCGCGATGATCAGAATCAGCACCAGCCCCTTCCGCCGGATCAGGTCGCCCGCTGCATAGAGGCAAATGCCCAGCAGCAGGCTCACCTTCACTATTGAATTGGAAACGAAGGGAAGGGTCTGGAAGAACCCGGCAGTGCGAGACCAGATAGGTCCGACCTGATAGAGCAGCGCGCCCAGAACGAAGACCCCGGCCAGTATCCGGAGCACAGTTTCGAGGCGGGTCACGGCTCGGGAAGCGGGACTGGCTGTCATGATGTGCCCCATGATGCAACTGGCGGGACCGGGGACGGATTCGCACTATGGGGTGCGCCATCCTGTGCCAGGAGGTCCCCATGGCGATGCTTTCCATCGAACGCCGTTTCCTCACCGCATTCGCCGAAGCGGTACTCGGCCTCGAGCATCACGAGCTGGGTCAGGCGGCCAAGGCCGTCGACCGGCTCGACAAGTTTCTCGATCACTCTTCCTTCGGCCTGCGATTCACCTTCCACCTTGCGCTGCTGGTGATGCCGGGCGGATTGCTGACCAAGCTGAGGTTCGCGGGACGGCCGCTCGCCTGGCGACGCAGCTATCTCGATCGGCTCTTCCTGGAAAACATCGGGAGGGCACCGGGCTGGATGGTGGATGCGCAGGGAGTCCTGGCCACGGTCAAATCGATGGTGAGCGGCAGCTTCTGCGAGCTGCCGGAGTTCTGGGAGCGCATCGGTTATCGCGCGCGGCCCGGTGCCTTTCCGGTCTTCGACGGCGTAACGCTGGTGCCCCCATCGGGACCGGAAGTCGAACCGACCGAACCCTCCGCGCCGGGGAAGCTGGTGAAAGAGCGTGCCGGGTCCCTCGCCAGCCTGCCGGAGCGGTTCCCTGACGAGGAGACAATTCTCATCATCGGGGCCGGTGGCGCAGGTATCGCGGCGGCCCACGCTCTCGTGTCGCGGCCGGAAGGTCGAGCGGCGCGAATCATCATGCTCGAGTCCGGAGCGCTTCACACCAACGAAGCTTTCCCTCGTACCACGCTCGATGGGTTCAGCCAACTCTACGTCAATTCGGGAGTCACGCCGGGGAAGTCGCAGCGCATCGGCTTCATTCAGGGCCACTGCGTGGGCGGCGGCACTACGGTGAACAACGCGGGGAGCCCGCAGCCCAAGGGGCCCTGGGCCGACATCATGCACTGGCGCTGGGGATCGGAAGGTGCCGTTCTCGATTGGAGCGGGCTGGACAGCGCGTTCGATGACCTGAGGGATCCGCTGCACATCAGTGTGGTTGATCAGCGAATTCTGACCACCGGAACGAAGCGAGCGTTCAGCGGATTTGGTGAAGTTCCCGGCAGCACCTACGCGGGACTCCTGCAGGCCAACCTGGAGGACTGCATCTCCTGCGGGCAGTGCAATCAGGGATGCCCCTACGATGCGCATCGCGCGCCGTTCATCACGCTGCTCCCGGAAGCGCTTCGGCAGAGCGATCGGGTGATGCTGATCCCCAAGGCCACCGCAACCCGGTTGCTCTGGGAGGGACAAGGTGGCGCACGTCGGGTCGCCGGAGTCGAGGTGCAAGGAAGCGACGGGCACAAGCGTACTCTGCGTCCCGACAAGGTCCTGCTCACCGCCGGCGCGTTCGCATCCAGCGCGCTGCTCCTCAAAAGCGGCTTCACCTCGGCCGATGGCCGCCGGCGGCTGGTGGGCCAGCGCTTCAGCTGCAACTACGCGAGCCCGGTCATCGGGCGCTTCACCGAGCCGATGAACGCGGGACGGGGAATCCAGATCGGTTACATCATCGAGATCCCGCCCCAGCGAATGATCATCGAGACCGCATTCGCCCCGCCCACGGTGCTGGGCATGATGTTGCCGCAGTGGGGCAGCGGGTTCCGGGAGAAGGCGCTCCAGTACAACCATTACGGCGTGTCGTTCCCGACCCTCTCGAGCGATGGGTACGGATCGATCGACTACGCGCCGCTCACTCCCTGGAGCAGTCCCCAGATCCGCTTCGATCTGGGTCCCTCGGACTGGGCACGGCTGGAGTGGGGGCTCGTGCAGTGCGCCGAGGCGATGCGGCAGGCCGGAGCGGTGGAGTTGTTCGACAGCCGGTACGACGGACACTCGGTCGCCTTGAGCGGCGATGTCCGAAGCGACCGGGAACGGATCGCGGCCTACTATCGGGGTTTCAGTCCGGCCACCTACGTGAAGGTCCAAAGCGCCCATCTGCAGGGCGGAAACGTGATCCACCGGGACCCGACTCGCGGAGTGGTGGACAGCAATCTCAAGGTCCATGGCGTCGACAACCTCTGGATTCTGGATTCCAGCGTCTTTCCGGCAGCCATCACGCTGAACATCCAGTACACCACGATGGCGCTGGCTCGTTACGCGGCGCTGCGCCTTCCACTGGGCGAGCGGGTCATGACATCCCACGCCGCTTGAGATAGCGGTGCAGGCTGCCTTCGACATTGCTCGCGGTAGCCTGCTGCTGGATGTTCTGTTTGAGCTGTTCACTTCCCAGGTGCTCGATCGCCGTCGTCATCACGGCGAGCATCTTCTGCCGCTTGGCGAAGAGCCACCACAGGACGCCGCCTCCCAGCGCGAGCAGGATGATGGCGCCCAGCAGCACTTTCCCTCCTACTGTCTTCAACAGGTCCTTCGCCCGGTCGGTGAAGGTCTTGCTGACCGTGCTCGTCGTCCTTCCCACCGTGTCGCTGGCTTCATGAATCAACGCGAGCAGGCTATCCCGCAGCGGTCCTCGCAGCGCGATGGACAGCGAAATCGCGCCGTGACTCACCGCCGAATCGGCGATCGCTCCGACTGCGGCACTCCCCTCGTTGCGCGCGCGGGTCAGCAATTCGTCGAGCCAGACCCGCAAAGAGCTCCGCACCGCGTCACGAAGGTCGGCGTTGGTGTTACTCACCAGGAGCGACAGCGAATCCCGTAGCGCCTTCGCGACCGCCGCCTGGAGTCGGTCCCCGATCACCTGGCCGATCGAGTCGGCCTTCAGCTTCGCCGTGTCGCCGGCCGCGGCGAGGAGAGAGAGCAGTTCCGGCCGCAGCGAGTCTCGAATGTCCCGCGTCAGCCGGAAGGTGAACGAGTCCACGGCGGGCTGGGTCGCCACCGCGAGCGTGTCACGATCGGACTTCACTCCCTTCACCAGTCCGGTGCCCAGGGAGTGGCCGGCGCCGCTGAGCGAACACCCCGCAAGAACGAGCGGCAGCAGACCGATGAGGGTCCACCGTTTCCCGCTTCGTCCAGCGCCGGTCCACCTCATCAGGCCTGGGGCATGACACGGAGGGTCGGCTTGGGCTCCGGAGCGGCCTGGTCGAAGACCGCGCCACCCTCCTGCCATTCGTCCAGCAGCTTGATCAGATGTTCCAGCCGGGTCAGCGCCTTGGTCGGCCATGGATCATTGAGCGAGAAGGGGAATTTCTGGATCCCTTCTCCCCCGAGTTGTTGCCTGAGCAACCCTGCGGCATCGAACGCGGGGTCTTTGAAGACCTCTCGCATGAGCCCGAGACGCTCCTCCAGCCGGCTCATCAGCACCCGGAATCGGACCCACTGGTGGATCCGAAAATCGAAGCTGTCGC
>DATIOP010000313.1:0-3390 GCA_035472975.1 Gemmatimonadales bacterium | reverse complement strand
GCCGGAAGTGTTTACCACCGTCCCGGACCTGGCTAACGCCGGCAACTCCCAAGCCGTGGCCTGGAACCTGTTCAAACAGCAGCTCCTGCCCTTCGAGATCGCTTCCATTTTCCTCCTGGTGGCAATGATCGGGGCGGTCGTCCTGGGCCGGCGGCAATAGAAAGGGTTCCCATGTTCGCGGTGACGACGACGCACTACCTGGTGGTGAGCCTCCTGCTCTTTGCCATCGGCATCTTCGGGATCGCCTCCCGCAAGAACATGATCACCGTGCTGATGTCGATCGAGCTGGTGCTCAACTCGGTGAACCTGAACCTCATCGCCTTCTCCTACCAGCATTCAGACCTGACGGGCCAGATCTTCTCCATCTTCACCATCACCGTCGCCGCCGGCGAGGCGGCGGTGGGACTCGGCATCCTCATCGCCTTCTTCCGCCTGCGCGAGTCCACGACGCTCGACGGGGCTTCGGAGCTCAAGGGTTAGCCCGATGACAGTGATGAAAGAGCTGCTCTGGATCATCCCCGTCCTGCCGTTCCTGGGTGCCCTGCTGAACGGGTTCCTGTTGCGCGGCCGCATCGGCAAGCAGGCCGTGGCGGCGATCGCCTGCGGCACCGTGGGATTGGCGGCTGTGCTGGGCCTGTTCGTCATCGCGAGCTATATGGGCGGCGCCGATCACGTCAAGCCGATCGAGAACGACGTCTACTCCTGGGTCGCCTCCGGTCCGCTGCTGACCGGCGCCTCGGGCTTGAAGAGCTTCACCGTCAGCATGGGGTTCCAGGTCGATCCGCTGACGTGCGTGATGCTCTTCGTGGTGACCTTCGTGGGCTTCTGGATTCACGTCTACTCGGTGGGCTATATGGCTCACGAGGACGGCTTCCAGCGCTTCTTCACCTATCTGAACCTGTTCATGGGCATGATGCTGTTGCTGATCCTTGGCAACAGCTACGTGGTGATGTTCGTGGGCTGGGAGGGAGTGGGCCTCTGCTCGTACCTGCTGATCGGTTTCTATTACAAAGAGGAATTTCCCCCCTATGCTGGGCGCAAGGCGTTCATCACCAACCGGGTGGGTGACTTCGGTTTCGTCCTGGGGTTGTTCGCCCTGGTCTCGCAATTCGGCACCCTGAAGTACAGCGAGATCTTTCCGCGCATCGCGGCGGACCCGTCGCTGCTCCTGGGGCCGGGCCACTTTGGCCTGACGCTGGCCGCGTTCATCGGCATCTGCCTGTTCATCGGCGCCATGGGCAAGAGCGCGCAGATTCCCCTCTACGTCTGGTTGCCGGACGCCATGGCGGGCCCGACGCCGGTCTCGGCGCTCATCCACGCGGCCACCATGGTGACGGCGGGCGTCTACATGGTCTCCCGCTCGAACGTGATCTATCAGCTCGCGCCGGGCATCTCTGGATTCGTGGCGGTGATCGGTGCGGCGACGGCCATCTTCGCGGCCACCATCGGCCTCGTGCAGACGGACATCAAGAAGGTGCTGGCCTATTCGACCGTCTCGCAGCTCGGCTACATGTTCCTGGCCGCGGGACTCGGGGCCTACACCACCGCGGTCTTCCACTTGATGACTCACGCCTTCTTCAAGGCTCTCCTCTTCCTCGGCTCCGGCTCCGTCATCCACGCCATGGGCGGCGAGCAGGACATGCGGAAGATGGGCGGTTTGAGGAAGGCCTTACCAATCACCCACTGGACCTTCGTGATCGGTTCGCTGGCCATCGCCGGCATCCCGCCGCTCGCCGGGTTCTTCTCGAAGGACGAGATCCTGGGCGCCGCGGCGGCACATGGTGAGTGGGTGCTCTATGGTGTCGGCCTGGCGACGGCGGGCCTGACCGCCTTCTATATGTTCCGCGTCGTGTTCATGACTTTCTGGGGCGACTTCCGCGGCACCCACGAGCAGGAGCATCACCTGCACGAGTCGCCGCCATCGATGACAGTCCCCCTCGTGGTGCTGGCGGTGGGCGCCGTGGGAGCCGGTTGGGTGGGCTTACCCAAGCTGATGGGCGAGCATGTCAACCTGTTCCACAACTTCCACGATCCCATCGTCTACCGCATCGCCGGCCATCCGCTGGGCGAGCACGAGATGGGCCTGCAGCTCGAGCTGTTGCTGATGGCGGTGGCAGTGGTTGTGGCGGGCCTGGGAATCTACCTGGCTTTGAGACTCTACGGCCCGGCGCGGGGATTGGCGACGGAAGAGGCCTGGGAGCGGCGCTTTCCGGCCTTGCACCGCGTGCTCTCCAACAAGTATTACGTCGACGAGCTCTATGACAAGACGGTGATCAACGGCACCTGGGCGCTGGCGCGGTTGCTCTTCCGTTTCGACGCCGGATTCATCGACGGATTATTGGTCAATGGGGCGCGCAACCTGACGGTGACCGCCGCCATGATCTCGGGTTTCTTCGACAAGTACGTGGTCGACGGGCTGGTCAATCTCGTGGCCACCATTCTCGACGCGTTTTCCAAGCTGTTCCGCCGCCTGCAGACGGGCTACGTCTCCAATTACGCGCTGGTGCTCGCGGCCGGCATGTTCGCCTTGGTGATCGTCTACGTTTTCCTGTACCGGGGCTGAGCACTCGAGTTTGCATTAGGGGGAGCCATGCACAACGTTCCGATCCTCTCGATCATTTGCTACCTCCCTCTTGCGGGGGCGCTGCTCATCGCCTTCGGCTTCAAGAGCAGCCAGGGAGCATTGATCCGGAAACTGGCGACGGGCATCGTGTTCGTCGATTTCCTGCTGTCGGTGCCGCTCTGGTTCCTCTTCAACCGCAGCGGCGAGCTGTTCCAGTTTCGCGAGAGCGTGCCTTGGATCGAGTCGATCGGCGTGCGCTACGAATTCGGAATCGACGGCATCGCCTTGCTGCTGGTGCTGCTGACGACGCTTCTTGGCGTGCTGGCCTTCCTCTCTTCGTGGACCGCCATTCACGACCGCGAGAAGGAGTACTACATCTTCCTGCTCCTCTTGCAGACCGGCATGCTGGGCGTCTTCATGGCCCTGGACTTCTTCCTCTTCTATGTCTTCTGGGAAGTGATGCTGGTGCCAATGTACTTCCTCATCGGCATCTGGGGCGGTCCGCGCCGGCTGTACGCGGCGATCAAGTTCTTCCTCTACACGTTGGTGGGCTCGGTGCTGATGCTGCTGGGCATCCTGGCGCTGTATTTCTACAACTCCGACGGCCTCTTTGGCTGGAAGGGCCTGGGGAATCCGAAGACCTTCTCCATCACTCAGTTCCACGAGATCGGCCACTCGATTCCGCCTGACCTCCAGTTCTGGATTTTCCTCGCCTTCTTCGTGGGCTTTGCCATCAAGGTTCCCATGTTCCCACGCCCTTCCGCTCCGCGACGGTGAGCAGGTCACTCGCCCCGAGCTCGTCCTTGCGGCGCCCGGACGGCGTGATG
>DATIOP010000312.1:0-4640 GCA_035472975.1 Gemmatimonadales bacterium | reverse complement strand
CTGGTGATCTGGGGCGAACGGCAGGAGCGTCGCGAGGTGCCGGTCGCTTCGATGGTCGGTGAGTAACAGAGTTGTACAACCGGCAGCGGGCTTGTTCGTCCCCTCGGCAAAGGCCAGTGAAGTGGGCCGGCTGGATTCGTTTGAACTGATTAACTCAGAACAGGTTGCAATGAAGTCGCGGAGCAGGTCGCTGGGTAGCGGCCTGAAACCCGCCTCGACCCCGGGACGTAGAGCGCGATATGCCGGATACAACTACACCAACCCAGCTCCCCTCCGTTTTCTCTCCGTTGGCGAAGGCGCTTCTGGACGGGTTCAGTGAAGGGGTCGTGGTTTTCGACCCTGACGGCCGGATGCTCTATGCCAACACTCCTGCTCGCGAGGCGCTGACCGACATGCTCGGGCCGGGCGAGGATGCCTCGGGCCTGATGCCCCGCCTGGCTTCTTTGGGCGGCCGGCTGCGGCCGCTTCGGGTGGGGGCGATCGAGCTGGGAGAGGCGATGTTCATCCCGGGCATCGATGGCCCGACTACCCTGGCAGATCGGGAGCGGGACGCGATCGTCCGCTCACTCGACACCCATGGTTGGAAGCTGGCGGAGACGGCGAAGAGTCTCGGAATCAGCCGCACCACACTGTGGCGCAGGCTGAAGGCCTACGGACTACATCGCGACGGGCGCTCCAAATGGGCGCGCACAGCGAGCTGAGCGAAGCGATACCGATCAACGTCCGTAGTGCCGGGCCCCGTGATGAGCGGGGCCTTTCGCTTTTCCGGCACCCGACCTCATACTCTCGGCTATGAGCCGTACCTCACCGTGGCGCACCTGGCCTGGCAGCGCCAGCCTGCTGCTCGGGCTACTTCTCGTGGTATTGGCACTCGCGGGATTGGTCGCCTACGAGGCCGTGCAGGCGGCGCGTTCCCGTCGGGTAACCGCGGAGCGGGCGCTGCGCGACTACGCCACCTTCGCGTCCTGGGAGCTCATCGCCAAGGCCACCACGCGGCTCGAGAACGAGATGCGGGATGCCCTGAGCCCGGCCACCGGAACCCGGGCAACCTCGCCGTATGACCGGCTCCCCTCGCCACAGGTGATCGTCGCGTCTTCGGCGCCACTCCTCCGCTGCGCCCTGTCGGGGGGCGATTCCGACCGGCTGCACTTCAGGCTCGACCTGCGCGATGGCTCGCTCACCACGATGGGACCGGCGCCCAGTCCTACACAGCGTAGGTGGATCACTGACACGCTGACGTGGGAGGCGCTCCAGCCGGGGCGGAGGTTCGGGAGCGTGGGCGGGGTGAATCACGATTCGACGATGGCGCTGGTCTACGGGATCAAGTATGCCCAATACGGCGCCTTCGCCGAGCCTGGCGCTCCGATAGCGGTGTATGGCTTCCTCACTTGCCGAAGCGCCGTGGGACTCCTGCTCCTGCAAAGGGTGTTCAACAACGAAGCTCTGCTACCACAAGCGGTGAGCCGAGGACTGCCCAACGATTCCCTGCTTACCCTCACGGTCTACGATGCGGGAGGCCGCTCCATCTATGCCTCCGCTCCCGGCGCCGCCGACCGATTCTCCCACGAAGTAGCGATGGATCCGCCCGCCGCCCTACGGGTGCGGGTCGGCTTGCGCGAGACAGCGGCAAGCCGGTTGGATGTTCCGGTTACTCCTTCCTCGCGGCTCCCACTGTTACTCGCTCTGCTGGCACTGTCCGGTGGCCTGGCGGCGATTGGCCTGCGGCAATTGCGGCGGGAGCATGAGCTGGCCCGACTCCGTTCGGACTTCACTTCGAGCGTCTCCCATGAGCTGCGAACTCCTCTTGCCCAGATTCTTCTGTACGGGGAGACGCTGACTCTGGAGCGCGCCAGAAACGACGATGAGCGCCGTGCGGCGGCGGAGACGATCGTCCAGGAGGCGAGGCGGCTGATGCGGCTGGTGGACAACGTTCTGCAATACGCTCGACTGGAGCGCGGGCTTGCCGGTCTCGCGCCCGAGCCGGCGCTGCTGGCCCCGCGTCTGCGAGGCATTCTCTCTTCCTTCCTCGCCACCGCACCGCCCGGAACCCTGCGGGTCCGAACTGATCTTGACGAAGCAGTGGCCGCCCCGGTCGATTCCGGAGCGCTGACCCAGATCGTGCTCAACCTGCTCGACAACGCGGTGAAGTACGGGCCTACGGGGCAGACCGTTACGGTCTCACTCGCGCGCAGAGATGGAATGGCCCGCATCACGGTCGCCGACCAGGGGGCCGGTGTTCCCGCGGAGGAACGGGCCCACATCTGGGAGCCGTTCGTTCGAGTGGCGGGCCGCGGCAACGTCACCGATGGCAGCGGCCTCGGCCTCGCCGTAGTGAAAGATCTGGTTCGGGGACACGGCGGGGATGTGGATCTCGAATCGTCTCCATCCGGTGCCTGTTTCATCGTGTCATTGCCGGCCTGCCAACCACCCACCGAGCCCGTCGAGCGATGAGCCGAATTCTCATCATCGAGGACAACGCGACTTTGGCGCAGGGACTCGCCAACAACCTCGAGCTCGAGGGACACACCGTCCATATCGCGCCCGATGCGGCGCAAGGGCTACGGGAAGCGGCTTCGTTCTCTCCCGATCTGATCGTCCTCGATCTCATGTTGCCCGATCAGAGCGGTTATCGGGTTCTCCGGGAGCTGAGAGACGGCGGAAACCAGGCTCCCGTACTGATTCTCACCGCATTGGGGGACGAGGCGGACAAGGTGCGTGGTCTTCGCGTCGGCGCTGACGACTACGTGACCAAGCCGTTCGGCCTGATGGAGCTGTTGGCACGGATTGACGCGTTGCTGCGCCGCGCGGGGCGCACCACTGGGACTCACGGAGTGGCCGAATCGGTTCGCTTCGGTGCGGTGACCGTGTATCCCGCGACCCACAGTGTGATTCGGGGAGACGAGATCGTCCCGCTCCGGCCCAAGGAGTACCAGCTGCTGCTGGCCCTGATCTCACGAGCCGGACGAGTCGTGTCGCGCACCGAGCTGCTCACCGAGGTCTGGGGCTATCAGGACGAGGTAATGAGCCGGACCGTTGACACCCACATCGCCGAGTTGCGCCGTAAGCTGGAAGACGACCCCGCCAGTCCCCGACATTTCCTGACGGTGAGAAAGGCAGGGTATCGATTCACCTTGGAGCCCGCCGCTTCCGCGCAGGTCAAGGAGTCCTGACCAGCCTCGGACGTCCCCCGAACACCATCCTTCCAGCCGTTTCCCATCTTGGCTCTCGAACCTCACCGGAGAGCCATAGTGAGCCTGTTCCACCGCAAGGCCATCGCGGACCTGCAGGCGGAGGGGGACCGCGGCGGACTACGCAGGGCGCTGGGTCCCATGCACCTGACGGCGTTGGGGATCGGGTCGGTGATCGGGACCGGCATCTTCGTCTTGACCGGCACCGCCGCATCGCAGAACGCGGGGCCGGCGCTGGTCCTGTCGATGCTCATCGCGGGTGTCGGCTGCGCATTCGCGGGCCTCTGCTATGCCGAGCTTGCTTCCATGATCCCGGTGGCGGGGAGCGCCTACACGTATGCCTATGCCACGAGCGGAGAATTGGTCGCGTGGATCATCGGCTGGGACCTGGTGCTCGAGTACGCGCTCAGTGCCTCGACGGTAGCGGTGGGCTGGTCAGGATACTGTGTGAGCTTGCTGGATGATCTCGGCATTCACCTGCCGCTGGCTCTCACGGTGGCTCCCGGCGTCACAATGAGTGGCCCCGACGGGATTCCGGTGCAGGGAGTTTTCAATCTTCCCGCGGCGCTGATCGTGATCGCGGTGGCGGCATTGCTGATCGCGGGTATCAAGCAGTCGGCCAGCACCAACACGGTGCTGGTCGTGATCAAGACCGGGGTGTTGATCCTGTTCGTAGCGGCAGGAGCGGCGTTCGTACAGAAGAGCAATCTGACGCCACTCATACCGCCCAACCTCGGAGAGTTCGGCAGATTTGGCTGGAGCGGAGTGCTGCGGGGTGCCGCGGTGATGTTCTTCGCGTATGTCGGGTTCGATGCGGTCTCCACCGCCGCTCAGGAGGCGAAGCGTCCCCAGAGAGACTTGCCGATCGGGATGCTGACCTCGCTGCTCATCTGCACCGTGATCTACGTTGCCGTCGCGATTGTGCTGATCGGCATCGTGCCCTATCGGGAGCTCAACGTCGCCGATCCGCTGGCTGTCGGCATCGATCGCACCGGACTCAAATGGCTGAGCCCGCTGGTCAAGGTGAGCGCCTTGTTCGGCCTGTTCAGTACGATGCTGGTGCAGCTTCTGGGTCAGACCCGAATCTTCTACTCGATGAGCCGGGATGGGCTGCTGCCGCGCGCGTTCGGCGCGGTCCATCCCCGATTCAAGACTCCCCATTTCAGTACCGCGCTGGTTGGAGCGATCGTTTCTGTGGCCGCCGGCCTGGTCCCCATCGGAGTTCTGGGGCAACTGGTGAGTATGGGGACGTTGCTTGCGTTCGTGCTGGTCTGTATCGGAATCCTGATACTGCGCCGAACCTCGCCCGAGATCCCCCGGCCCTTTCGTACTCCCGGTCTTCCCTGGGTTCCCATTGCCGGGGCGCTGATCTGTCTGGTGCAGATGTTCAGCCTGCCGATCGCCACCTGGGAGCGTCTGGTCATCTGGCTGGCGATCGGGCTCGTGATCTAC
>DATIOP010000311.1:0-2069 GCA_035472975.1 Gemmatimonadales bacterium | reverse complement strand
CCCTTCATTTTGATGATTTTTCCACAATCTCGTCGGTCGTAAAGCGACAGGCGCCTGTGGTAGCATGACTGGGCAAGAAGGGCATCGTTTTTGGGGAGCCTGCCCGTGCCGCAGAATAGGGGCCAAGTACCCTCGCCTTCGGCTCAGGCCGCCAAGCTTCGGGGCATCCTGGAGTCCGCGGTCACCGCCATCATCACTATCGATCAGCGCGGCTTGATCGAGCAGATCAACCCGGCTACCGAACGCCTGTTCGGATATGCGGAAAACGAGCTGGTTGGCAAAAACGTCAACGTCCTCATGCCGGAGCCCTATCGCACCGAGCACGACGAATACATTGCCAACTACCTCGGAACCGGGGTGAAGAGGATTATCGGCATCGGCCGAGAGGTAAGCGGCCGCAGGAAGGACGGCACGACCTTTCCGCTGCACCTGTCAGTGAGCGAGTTCGAAGCCGACGGTCGGCGCTACTTCACCGGCATGATCCACGATATCAGCGACCGCAAGCACGTCGAGGAGGCGCTGCGGGAGAGTGAACGCCAATTGGCGCAATCACAGAAGATGGAGGCGGTGGGTCAGCTCACGGGCGGCATCGCCCATGATTTCAATAATCTTCTGCTGGTGATCACCGGGAACCTCGAACTGTTGGAGCCTCATCTCGCCAACGATGCGGCCCGCACCCTCCTCAAGGAGGCGCAGGATGCGGCGGCGCTCGGTTCCAAGCTCACCGACCAACTGCTGACCTTTGCGCGTCGCCGGCACATGGATGCGCATGTGATCCAGTTGAACGACCTTGTGGTCAGTGTCACCGACATGCTGCGGCGAACACTGGGAGAGCACATCACGCTGTCGACGTCGCTGGCCCGCGATGTCTGGGCAACGCGGGCCGACCCCGACCAGTTTCAAAGCGCCATCGTCAATATGGCCGTGAACGCCCGCGATGCCATGCCGCAGGGCGGTAAATTGGTAGTCGAGACCCGCAACATGGTGTTCGACCAAGAACACGCAGACTCCCAGGTCGACCTAAAGGCGGGTGAGTACGTACAGCTATCGATAACTGACACCGGGACCGGAATGCCGCCCGAGGTGCGCGACCGCGTGTTTGAGCCGTTTTTCACCACGAAGGAGAAGGGGAGAGGCACTGGCCTTGGCCTCGCGATGGTTTACGGGTTCGTCAAGCAGTCGGGTGGCCACGTGACGATCTACAGTGAGGTCGGTCACGGTACGACCATCAACTTGTATTTCCCACGGGCCGATGGAGGATCAACGCCCCGGATGACGAGCCCGAGGCAGGCCGATACTGACGCCCGAGCACGCGAGACCGTCCTTGTCGTGGAAGACGACGGCCGCGTGCGCCAGCTCACCGTGAAGCGTCTCAAACTCATCGGCTACCACGTGCTCGAAGCCGCCGACGGACCAAGCGCGCTGGAGATCCTCCAGCGCGGCGCCCACGTCGACTTGCTGCTCACCGACCTCGTGATGCCTGGCGGCCTCTCCGGCCGGGAAGTTGCGATCCGCGCCCGCGACATGAAGCCGGGAATCAAGGTCTTGCTGACGTCAGGGTATGCCGAGGAACTGGTGCAAGGCGATGCCTTGCAACGCGAACACTTCAAGGTCTTGCGCAAGCCCTACCAGCAAGCGGAGCTCGCTGTCGCTCTGCGGGATGTTCTGGGCGAGTCCGAGCACCCCTGACGAGCTCTCCTGCAACTTTCTAGGTTTGATCGGGGTCAAAGCCCCTCTCGCGCGGCACGCTAAGATGCCGGCGTTGGTCCGGCGTGGCGCAGGGCTGATCCAGCATGGGTAATCCCTGGAATAGGTACACGACCCAGTGAATGAGCGGGCAACATTGCGGTTCGCCGTAGGTGTCTTCGATGCGTGGCCGGAAGTGAACGCTACCGTTCGCGAGCTCACCGGCGGGGGTATGAACGACGGCGCCTTCAGCGTTCTCGGTCTACATCGCATTCTCGCACCGGCGGCATCTCGCGGGGGTAGCCCAGCGTCCCTGCTGGATTTGCCTTTTCCCACAAACCGGGAGCTAATTGCCGCGACGGTTGGGCCCCTCGCTGACCGCC
>DATIOP010000310.1:0-7704 GCA_035472975.1 Gemmatimonadales bacterium | reverse complement strand
CCGTAGGTGATCAGCATCCGGTCGGAGCAGAAGCGGGCAAATGTAGCGGGGGTCTTC
Source organism: Gemmatimonadales bacterium (assembly GCA_035472975.1). GTDB lineage: Bacteria > Gemmatimonadota > Gemmatimonadetes > Gemmatimonadales > GWC2-71-9 > DATBGE01. The sequence continues at coordinate 7,647 of DATIOP010000310.1, read as the reverse complement.
AAACGCTCGGTGACGTAATCCGCATCGTCATAGGTGATCCGCGGCCGGCGCTGCCATTCCCGCCATTCGTCGTCGGTGACGTTGCCGGTGTTGATGCCCGGTGCGCGGCGCAGAGTGAAGGTGTTCAGGCCGATCAGCTGGTTGGCGAACTGATCCTCCATGTACACGTTCATCCCCTGCACGATCGAAACGACGGCGATCAGGAAGGTGACGCCGATCAGGACGCCGATCAGCGAGAAGAAGCTCTTGAGCTTCTGAGTGACGATGGTGCGGAGCGCCATCCGCACCGCCTCGAACAGCGGCATCTAGGCTGCAGCTTTCGTGGTCCTGGTATCGGTATCGAGGCGCCCGTCGCGCAGCACAATCACCCGCTCGGCGTACTGGGCGATCGAGGGCTCGTGGGTCACGACGACAATGGTCTGTCCCTGGCTGTGCAACTCACCGAAGACCGCCATGATCTCCTCGCTCGTCGTGCTGTCGAGGTTCCCGGTAGGCTCGTCGGCGAGGAGCAGGGAAGGGCTGTTGACCAGGGCCCGGGCGATTGCCACCCGCTGCCGCTGCCCGCCGGACAGTTCGTTGGGACGATGTCCCATACGGTTGCCCAGGCCGACGCGTTCCAGCGCCTGACGAGCCCGCTTCCTCCGCTCCCCGGAGGATACTCCAGCGTAGACCAGAGGCAGCTCCACGTTGTGCAAAGCGGTGGCCCGGGGGAGCAGGTTGAACGTTTGAAACACAAACCCGATCTCCCGGTTGCGGACCCGGGCCAGGGCGTCGTCCGACATGCGGGATACTTCCTGGCCGTTGAGCCAATAGGCTCCACCATTCGGGGTGTCGAGACAGCCGAGCAGGTTCATGAAAGTGGATTTACCGGAACCCGAGGGTCCCATGATGGCGACATACTCGTTTCGGCGGATTCCCAGGGTCAGACCCCGGAGCGCCAGGACCTTCTCCGCGCCCATATCGTACTCTCGGACGAGGTCCTCAACCTGGATCACGAGGTCGCTCATGACTTCTTCTCTTCTTCCTTCTTCCCGGAATCGCTCACGGCCTTCTTGACCTTGGTGTCGTCCTTGAGGTCGCGGATGGCCTGGTAGCTGCCGGAGACAATCGTCTCACCCGACTTCACCCCTTCGAGGACCTCGAAGTATTCCTCTCCCGCAATCCCGACCTTGACCGGCCGGAAGGTTGCGACGCCATTGGTCACCACGAACACACCCTCGGTTTCCTTCTTCTTCCCGGCGGTGGGCTTGATCGTCGAGTCGCGCGGAGCCGATTCGTTGGGCACCGGCTCGTTCTCCCGCACCGTCAGGGCGATGATCGGCACGCTCAGGACGCCCTTGCGAACGTCAGTGATCACCCGCGCGGTGGTGCTCAGGTCGGGCCGGATGTCTGCCGGCGGCTTGGTGAGGGTGACCTCGACATCGAAATCCACCGCCTGGTCGTTGGACCCTGAGGCGGTCTGCGTCGTGGTCAGCTTGGCGCTGTTGCTGATCTTGGTCACCCGACCGAGGAAGGTCGTGTCGGGGAAGGCATCGATGCTCACTTCCACCGAGTCTCCGTCCTGGAGACGGACCACATCGGTTTCGTCCACCTGGACCTTGGCCAAAATGACCGACATGTCCGCGATGGTCATGAGCAGCCCCACGTCACGCGAAAACGTGCCCGGAACCGCGACTTCACCCTCTTCGACCGCGAGCCGGGTTACCCGACCCGAGATCGGCGCCACCAGCCTTGTCTTGCGCAGGTTGTCCTGGGCCTCCTGCATGCCGGCTTTGGCTTGATCCACCTGGGCCTGGCTGGACTCGAGGTTCGCCTCGGCCACGTCGCGTGCGGTCTCCGCCTGCTCCACCGCCTCTTCTGAGATCAGGCTGGTGTTGGATGACTGCAGGTCCTTGGCGCGTTTGAGGGCCCGCTCTGCCTGATCCAGGTTGGCCCGGCTCCGGATCAGGTCACTCTGAGCGGAAGCGAGCAACGCTTCGGACCGGGAGACGGCGGCCTGGTAGAGCGCGGCGTCGATCTGGAGCAGGAACTCCCCCTTCTTCACCATGTCGCCCTCTTTCACGGCGATCTCGGTGATCCGCCCCTGGATGTCACTCAGGATGTCGACCTTGGTCTCAGGCTCGATCTTCCCGCTGGCGGTGACGGTAGAGACCAGGTCCCGCGTCCCCACCTCTTCCATCCGGACCTCGACCGCCTTCTTGTTCCTCTTCGCGGCGGTGAGGGCGACGACGCTGCCAATGCTCACCAGCAGCACCATCAGGACGAGACTGAGCTTCATGCGACGCGACATTTCACACCCTCGTTTGGTTAGCGGAGCGGGCGACCAACTGCGGCCTCAAGGATCGCCACGGCCCGGTGATACGCATACGTAGCGGCGATGTAATCGCCTTCTGCCCGCTGCACCGCGTTCTGTGCATCGGTTACCTCGAGTGAGCTGCCACTGCCGAGCCGGTAGCGATCCTGTGCCAGCCGGAGCTGGTCGCGGGCCGCGTCCCGGCTCTGCGCCTGCACTCCGATGGCCTTATAGGAGGCGTTCAAGGCGAGGTAGCGGGTGTTCACCTCGGTCCGGATCCTGAGTGCTGCGGCCCGGACATTTTCATCCGCGTCGTCCTCGAACTCCTGCGCCTGCGAGACCTGCAGAGAACGGCCAAATCCGGTGAAGATCGGCAAAGAGACGCCGACCGTCAGGTTGAACGGATTCTTGATGAAGTGCCCGGGAAAGGTCCCGTTCGCGTCTTTAATTCGATTTTGAGCAGTCGGAGTCAACGCGGTTCCTGTCGAATTGAGACCGGCGCGCTGGAAGCAGGCCGCAGATCCGATCACCCCCGGGAAGGCCAGTGCGGAGCGTACCGAGTCCTCGAACACGCAGCCCTGGGCCTGGCCCTGTGCGCCGAACGTCGCCTGTTGCAGCAACAAGCCCTCATCGGTTTGCTGGTTGGTGAATCCTCCCCAAACGGCGGATGCGAATACCGTCGGGAAGAACTGCGACCTGGCTATGCCAACTCCCTTCGACGCGGCGTCACGCCGGTAGCGCAACGCGCGGAGCGCTGGGTTTTCTTCCTCCGCCATTTTCAACAGATCGTCCAGCTGGAAAACGGGCTCCGTTACCGGGAAGGAGTCGGAGAGCGCAATGAGCTGGACGTCCACCGGAGGGATCACGCCCATCTGGCGGAAGAGTTCCAGCTTGGCTTCGTTCTCTGCTTGCTGGTCCCGCAGCAGCTGGACATCGGCGGTCCCTTTCTGCACCTCGGCCTGACGGACTTCGATGAGAGTTCCCTGGCCTACCTTGAACCGAGCTTGCGCCAGCTCGAGGAAGCTCTGGTTCCGCTGCACCTGCTGGCGGGAAACCGCGACCTGAGCGGCACTCGCCGCCGCGATCAGGTACTGGTTGGTGATGTTAAACCGCAGCAACACTCCTTCGTTGTCGATCTCTTCATCGGTGGCTTTGAGGTTCGCCTTCTGCTGGCTGGGCGCGATCAACCGTCCACCATCCAGCTGGTAGGTGAGCCTCCCTTGCCAGTACGACTGGACGAAGGCCGACGTTTGCTGAGTGAAGCCCTGGCCCAAGTTTGCCTGGCCGGTACCGACGTATCCGAACCCGCCGCTAACATCGGCTCCGGGTAGCAGGTTCCCGTAAGCGTTCCTCAGCGCCCATTTCGCGGGCCCCGCGTTGTTCAGGAACTGGCGGTATTCCGGGCTGCTGGTCTTCGCCTCGGACAACGCCTGCTCGAGCGACAGGGTGACACTTGGAGGGGGGATCGTTGAATCGGGAGTCTGCGCCGGGGCCGCGCTAGCGCACACAACAAGCAGGATCAGGCTGGCGGAAAGGGTCCAGCTGCGTCGCATGTTTGCATCCCAAATGGTTGGTGGTAAACGCGGCTGCCCCTCATACGGAGGGGGCATCCAGGCAGTTTCAGCTTGGGACAAACCGGGGAAAAGGGGGCGCCGACAAGCCGACAAAGGATACCTCAGGGTGCGCGGGACGCCTCGACGCCGAGGTCGGGTCGGACAATCCGGATCAGCCTGCCTCCAGCGTCCAGTTGGATCTCCCCGCTGAGCCCCCCGGTCAGCCGGATCTCTTGGATGGCGTCGTGGTCCGGGGGGTTGGTAGTAGCCGCTGGGACGCGCTCCGCCTGAAAGGCCAGCCTCCGGCCCGATCGGGGATAGAGCGCGGTCAGCGGGGTGGCCTTCTCGCCCGCGAGTGCCGCGATCTGGAGATATGGCGCAAAGAGGCTGTCCTCCATGACGACTACCCCGGTGCCTCCGGGAAATTCGTTCGCGCTTTCGCTGCCCCGCCCAACGACCCGCACTGTGATCCGGCTACGCCCGCCGGCGACCAGGATCTGGCTCGTGGCAACACCGGTCCCGCGCCGATCAAGTAACAGGGTGAATGCATCTGGACCACTGCGTCCCCAAATCGCACTCACCTCGAGCTGAGGCTTGGTGGCCGGGAATCGGGCGATGGAAGTGAGACTATCCACGACACTCGGGTCGGATTTGTTCGGGATCCGCCGGAATGACTCCCGGCCTATTTCCTGTCCACCCCTGCTTATGATGAGCACTCCCTGATCGCTTTGTGCCGAGACCGGCACTGGGCCGACGCCGAGGCACACTACTAGAAGGACGCGCAGGGGAAGAGTCATGCGGTGCCGGGGGAAAAGGGGAAACAGCGGGACGCCACCCGATCCAGCATGAAAGTATAAATCCGCTGGCCCACCTCGGCTGTCGCGCCGACCGGAATCGTCACGTTCTGGTCTTGCCATATCTGGCCGCCCGCCAGGTAGAGGGCAAGCGACGTTTCGGCGGCCAGCGGCGTGATGCTGCCGGCCGGCGTCCCGGCAAACTCGGCCGGGTCGAAGGTAGCCAGGTCGACTACCTGTAACCGGGCCTTGAGGGGCAGGATGGTGCCAAGGGCTTCAAGATGGGGATCGTAGGCCTGGGCCGAGAGGATGACGAACTCCTCGATCCCTGCCGACGCTTCCCACGAGGCGATAAGTTCGTTCATGACCCGGTGCAACGTCTTGCGCTGGAGCCCGGCCGAACCTGGAAGGCACAAGGTGTCGGGCCGATTGACCCCGAATGAAATGAGAGGCGATCGCACCACGCGAAATCGAGCCGAGAGATCGTCCGCCAGGCGCTCCACCAGCGCCCCGATCACGCCAAGCGGGAGATGGGGCGCATGTCCCTCGAGGGTTCCCACCGGGATGATGAGCCATGGCCGGGCGGCGACCAGACCGCGAACTGCCCCAGCGGTCAGGTCTTTGAGGCACAACGGATGTCCGTTCTGATTCATCGTCATGGCTGGTCGGTAGTCATTGGCGCGACGGCCATTGCCGCCGCGGAGTGGCTGCGTCGTCCGGCGCCGGTCTGGACCCTCGCGGTCGCTGTACTGCTCCTGGGTGCCATCTATCTCTCGTGGCCGCGTCGGCAGCGGTGGATGGTGGCTCTCTCTCTCGCCCTGGCCGCTCTGACTTTCGCCATGGCGGTTGGCGGGCGTCGCTTGAGCTCCATCGAGCATCAGTGGCCTGCCGTGCGGGAAGGCCTGGTGACCCAGGCGTCCCAACAGCTCGAGACCGAACTCCGCCAGGCATTGCGTCGGGCCGACGCCGCGGCCGCGAAGGCACTCGAGGCCGCAAAGGGGGACCGCGCCGCGGCCTTCAGCTCCCTGGCTCAGTCCACCAACTCGGCGGGTCCCGAACTCGGCCTCGCCATTCTCGAACCTACTGGAACGCCGTGGGCCTGGGCCGGGCGACACCGGCTGCTGCCCGGCGCCGAGGGCGATTCGATCGCGGTTCGAGCCGATGGATATTACGTCGTGCTGGAGACGCGCCGCCACTCGCCCGAAGGCCGGGTGGCGGTGGCAAGCACCCTGATCTGGGCCCACTCCACCGCCCCCCGTCCCGAGGGAAGCCTGAGCGCGCGGTTCGCCGCACGCACCCGCGTAGGCCTGGAGGTCTTCCCACCCGGGACTGCTCCGCACCAGAGCGACCTCTTCGATTTCGAAGAGCCCACCACCGCAGGCCCGCGGCTTCTCTTCAGCGTCCTTCCGGTCCCGCCCGATCAGGGCGAGGCCAAGGAACGGGAACTGGCCGCGGCGGGACGCGGTGTCGCCGCTGGGGCGGTACTCGTACTGCTGATCGGAGTGCTCGGCGCAGCGGGGCCGGCCACACTGCTGGCATCCCTTCTGGCATTGCTGTGGCTCGGGCTCCGATCTCCCGCGGGATCCGCCCTCGGTTTCGAGGACTTCTTCTCCCCCGCGACCTTCTTCCGGGCCTCATTCGGCCCGTTCACCACCTCGGCTGGGGCCCTCGGACTCTCGAGTCTATTACTCCTGCTCGCAGGATTCTGGGTCTGGCGTCGTAGCGCTCCGCGGCGGCCCTGGCAGCGGGTTATCGGAGTGCTCCTGCTCGCTGCCGCTCCGTCTTTTCTGACCGAGCTGGGCCGTGGCATCACGCCCCCTCTGAACGGTGTGTCGGCCCAGTTGTGGGCTACCTGGCAAGTAGTTCTGGCCTTGGCCGCCAGTGCGGTGATCGTGCTTGCCGCCGCATGCCTGCGTCCCGGCTCTGAGAAAGGAGCGAGCGACCGGGGCCTGCTCCTCGGTGTAGGGATCGCGCTCATCGCAGCGCTGATCGGCCTCAGGCTCTGGAGTCCTCCCCTAGGCTATCCCACATGGTACACGCTGCTCTGGTTGCCGGCACTGTTTCTGGTCGCTCGCTCGGCGCCACGCTGGGGAAGTGTCGTTGCGATCGCGCTCGTCGCGGGCAGTGCCGCGTCGCTGGTAACCTGGGCGGCGGTCCTTAACGGCCGCATCGCGGTGGCGCAGCGGGACCTTGGAAGACTCGGGGAAGTAGAGGATCCGCTGGCCGAACCGTTGCTCGAACGATTGGCGGAACAGCTTACCGCGCAGGGAGGAGTCCGAACCTCCGCGGAAATGTACGCCCTCTGGCGCACGTCTTATCTCGGAGAGCAGGACTATCCCGTACGGCTCACCTTGTGGAGTGCTCGAGGCGAGCGGGTGGCCGATCTGTCGCTCGATTCGCTCGATCTGCCAACCCCATTGTTGTCGGCGCTGGTGCAGGGCATGGACAGCAGTATCAGCCGGACCATCACCCGCGCCGCGCGGGTCCCCGGACTGCACTACATCCTGATCCAGCGGTTGAGCGACGGCGATGTCTTCACCGCGGTGATCGGACCGCGGACCCGACTGATCACACCGACGCGCCTATCCCGGCTGCTGCGTCCCCCGGCCGAAGGCGCGCCCTTGTACGACCTCGCTCTCACCCCTCCCGGTGTAAGCGCGGCGGGTGAGCCGGCCCAGGTCGGTTGGCGGCGGGTTGGCTGGGAGGTTCGTAACGAGCGCCCGCTGACCCTCTTCGGCGCGGTCCGACACGCCCATGCATCGGTCTCTCTGCACGCGCCGCTTTCGCTGGCCGTGCGGGGGGCGCTGCTCGTTCTGCTCGATGCGACGGTGGTGATTGTCATCTGGCTCCTCACCACGGTCCGACTCGAGGGTCCGAGGCGGCGCTGGTCGTTCAAGCGGGTCGCTCGCTCGTTCCAGGTTCGCCTCGCCGCGACGCTGGCGGTGTTCTTCGTGGTCCCCGCGGCGGGATTCGCCGCGTGGAATTTCTCGCGCTTCGATGCCGAGGC
>DATIOP010000309.1:0-5836 GCA_035472975.1 Gemmatimonadales bacterium | reverse complement strand
GAACGGCTACCCTGCCTGTTGGGCCGGAGCGGTAGAACTGGACTTCTCCCAGTTCACGAACAGGAACCCTCCCGGCGCGTCGAACTTCGCCTCGCCCGGCCCAGGGAGGATCTGGAGCTGAAGCTCTTCGATCGGATTGCGGGAACAGTCCCAGCAGGCGAGCGCCCAATTCCCCGGCTGGCGGGTGCGAGAGAGCAGCATCACGTGTACCTGGGCATTGTCGGTCACCAGCTTGTCGTCGCGATAGAGATGCCCTACGGCCCAGAGCGCCACCTTGCTGTTGATGGTGGGGACCAGCGGGGTGTGAACCTGGGTATTCCCGTGGTAGTAGAGTCCCATGATTACGCCCCCGAACCGGGGATGATGCGGGACATCCTTGGTCTGTACCCGGTCCAGCCGGAGCCGCCAATGGCTTCCGTCGTTCGCAACGAAAGTCGCGTTGCCATCCACCGAATCACGGCTTGGGCCGAGATCCCAGGCGGTGAAGCTGAATCGCCCTGAGATCGGCGTGACATTATTGGAATAGGGCCCACTCTTCACCTGAGACTCGAGTCCCTCGCGCTCATCGCCGAAAGCCTTGAGGACCGGCGCCGCGCTGTCGGGGAAGGGGAAGGGGCCGGGAAGGATCTGGATGACCGGACCACCGCCCTCGACGGCAATCGCCTTCGTGGCAGCCATAGCCATCGCCAGGGCTTCGCCCGGCTTCATTGCCTCATGCTGCTTCATCGATTCGTCCGCCTTCATCGCCGTCCCGGCGCTGCCTCCGGTTACCGTGAGGCCGATCTCCATGCCGAGGTTCTTGTGACTAACACCGCCGACCGGGCAATAGATCTCATAACTCCCCGTCTCGAGCTGGAGTTCCAGACTGTCGCTGGCCCCGGGCTGGATGAGCTCGATCTCCTTCTCCAACCCGCGACCTTCGACTTCGAAGCCGTGAGGAATGCTGCCACCATTATGGACGACGAAGCGCACCGGTCCCGCAGGGACCGAAGCCGCGGACAATTGGATTTTCCATTCCGACAGTTGCACCTGGATCTCGGCGGGCGATGGAGCGATGCTCGATGCGGCCAGTGTGGCAAGGTGGAACGACAGTGTGACCAACGACACGGGAATATCCCCCCAACAGGTTCGAGTGGATGCAGAGTGCGTCCACCCGACATGACTCACGGGGCGATGGGTTTATTCCCGGCTCTCTCCTGCTAGTAGCGTTACCCGCTCGTCGGTGAAACTCATCTTCCAGTTTTCGGCTTACGTGGGCCTCGTATGCCACCAAGGTACCCTGACCGCTCCCGTGGTATCGAATAACAGGTCCTTGGAATGGCCGTCGATCACGTACGAAGCCTCGCAGCAGGTCTGCTCGTTGTCACGCTCCGAAGTACACTCATTCGGAGTCTTGTCTTTCTGGGCAAGCAATGCCTTCTGTACGGCCGCAGGCAACGCCGAGCACTGGATGGCCATCTCCTGAGTGCTTAGTGAATCGGAGACCATCGGTAGTGCCGGCAGCAGCAGGCTGGCGATCAAGCTGGTCTTCATGGGTCCTCCGTGGCCTGTCTCTTACCCGGCCAGCGGCGTTATCCGCTCGTCGGTGAAGCTCAAGTTCGCGTTGCTGATGTCGTAGCGGACCCGGAGGACGGCACGGGTTTGGGTATCAACCCAGACCGTTGCGGGCGCTCCCGGTACGGCGACGGTCACGACCCAGACGTCGCGCGGTCCCAGTTTGGAGAACTGGACCGACGTACGCTCGCGTACCTGGACCGCCATCGGGACCCGGCCGCCTTTCTCGTAGATGAAGAAGGGCAGCTCGGTAGTGAACTGCGGACCCAGCGGGAGAGCCGCAATCACCAGGTCGATCACATTGGAGTCGAAAATCGGGCCGCCGAGGCCTTGCCGAACCGACTCGACCCGGGGTGCGGAGTCTCCCTTGGCGGTTGACACGGTTCCCACGGCACTGTCTCCTACGAAGGCGAACTGCATCGTGCGAGTCGGCTGATGAGAGCGGTGCGACACGGCACGCATGGTGTTGAGATCGGCGATAGCCGTATCCACGATCTCGCCGCCCCCGGCGGGGAACCGCTGTTCGACTTCCAGCAGCCGGGTACCACCCGTACCCTGAATAACCTGTCGCACGACGGTACGAGTACCGCTCGCGCTGTCCTGACCGGCGCGAGTAATCGATCGGGCGTAGACAACGGTGTCTGGACCCGGTGTCCGGTCTACCTGGACGGCGACGCCGGGCACTACGGTTGCGGGCTCGGAGTGGGAACAGGCGGATGCGACTGCAATCGGGAGGGCGATCAACCAGGAGCGCCGGTGGTACATCCAAGGGGCGCCAAGCGCGGAACTGGGCATGGTGCGATCCTGCATCCAAGGGTTATGGTTTTTCTACCAGGTAGAGAATGCGCGACAAGCGCCGTTCGCTGGTGAGCTGGTGTACTGCGGCGAAGAATTTCTGCAGGCCCTCGAACCGCTCCTCGCCCTCGATCTGGACCAGGTCGGTCCGATGCGCCTCTCGCGCATCGCGCCAGCGACCGGAGACCAGGGCGGCATTCGCGGTGACGTCCTCCTGGCGCACCAAACGGAATCCCGCCTCCTTGATCAACCGCTCGTTCACCCCGGGTGGCACGAAGAGGAAGAGGCCGATCGAGCTGCGTCCGGCGAGCTCGTCGTTGGTCACCGGGCCGGTGATGAGGACCGGATCCGTGAAGATCGCGCGACCGCCAGGACGGAGGACGCGAGACCACTCCTGGAAGACGGCCAGCCGATTGGGGAAGTGATTCATGGAATCGATGCAGAGCAGCGCATCGAAGGAACCTTGCACGAAGGGCAGGGGAGCGGTGGCGTCGGCGACTCTGAAGCTGACCCGGTCGCTGTCGCCTGACTCGGCGGCGAGTCCTGACGCTGTGGCGACGCCACTCTCGTTCGCGTCGATGCCGATGACGTGACAACCCGTAGCGCGAGCGACATGACGGGCCGGGCCGCCTGAACCACTGGCGACCTCGAGCAGATAGCTGTTGCCGTTCAGGTTGAGCCAGGGGAGCCAGCGCTCATACTCGTCAACCGTGAGCCAGCTGTTCTGCCCGATGTCGGTGCCGAAAGTCTCCTTCCGGATCGCGTCCAGCACCTCTTCGGTGAAGTTGCTGTAGGTGCTGTCGAAGAGATCTACCCGCTTTGCCATCGGCTCACCTCTATCTCTTGTCTGCGACTCAGGGCCTGCTGAACACCGCGCCGTGGGGGATCGCAGGTCCGGATGGACCGTGAGGCCACGGCACCAGACCAAGATCCAGGCCCACTCTCTGGGCTCCGGGCGACTTGAAGGTCGTATCGAGACTCAGGGCACCAGTTGCGCGGTCCACCCGGGCCAGCACGACGCGCGACTCCAGCTCCCGGTATCCGGTGATCACGACCCGATCTCCACCCGGCTCGAGGCCGAGCCAGTGAGGGATCTCGTTTGCCTCGAGCGTGAGCCTGCCGACCTCACGTGGATGACTCGGGTCGGACACGTCCAGGCTCACGATAGCGTGCTCCGGTCCACTCGGTTGCAGCCAGTAGCGCCCCGCTACGACCGGCACTGCGCAAAAGATTCGATCAACACTCCATTGGGCGGAATACACCCAGGTCGCTGTCGCCGAATCACCGGCCAGCCCATCGATACGATACAGCCCGCAGGTAAAGGTGTTCACCAGGACCGTGCGGCCATCGGCCAGGACTCTCGGTTCGGCCGTGAGCCAGTTCTCATTACCCCGCGGACCCGGTGGCAGCAGGATCGTCTGTAACAGCTTCAGGTCCGAGAGCCGCCAAACCTGCACCGCTCGACTCCGCACCGAGAGATGCATGTCGGTGGCGGTGGTCACCACCCGGTCCAACCCCGGGAGGACCGCCAGGCTGTAGGGCCGGATCGTGGAGTCGATCGCGGGGACGGCAGCTTCAGCCGTTCGGATAGCTCGTTCCACCGAGTCGAACTCGACCAGTCCCCCGGTCCCGCCACCGCTTTGGTGCTGGAAGGTGGCCAGGATGTTCCCATCTGGGAGGCGCGAATAGCTGTGGGGATGGCTCATCTGACCAACATCCCCGAAGGAGGTGCGCAGGCTGGGGCTGGTCGGGTCGCGCAGGTCGAAGACGTAGGTCTGGCCCGCCATGAACCCGCTCGCCCAGAGGATTCCGTCCGCCGGCATTTCGTATTCGGTATGGTGAGCCATCGTGCCATTGGCGCCGACCGGGACGGTCTTCAGCACTGTGGCGTAGGTCGGGCTTCGTGGATCGACGTCGATGACGGCGAGGAAGTCGCTCTGCTGCTTGTCGCTGTCCCCAGCCCACACAAAGAGATACCGGCTGGCGGTCGCGATGGGTGTTGGTGTACTCGCCGGTCCCGAATGGCAGCTCGCGATGAGGATGGCGAGACAGGAATAAAGGCCAGGACGCATCGATTCCTTGACAGATCTTGGGTGACGCAAGCTACCGACCGGTGCACGGGTTCGGCAGCTCAATGACTGGTTGTGCAGTTGTGTAGGACGAAGGCTGACAGCGGAGTAAGTCTGCTCACCGATCCAATGACCCGGTACATGACCGCATCCTTCCCTCTCATCATTGGAGGTAGTCATGTCGGTGGATCAATTGGATGGAGTGGCAGTCGAAGTCGACCGCTACGTGCTTGGCACTGGAGAGGCTGGAGCGGACCGCCTTCGAATCCTGCATCGGGCCTATGGTCCCGGGACGCGCCGTTTTCTGGGGTTCGCCGGTTTGAAGCCTGGAATGCGGGTAGCCGATATCGGCTGCGGAGTGGGACAGGTGACGGTCGATCTCGCGGAGCTGGTCGGAGTCACGGGGCACGTGGTCGGGGTAGATGTGAGCCGGGCGCAACTGGCTCAGGCGCGTCGGCTGGCCCACCAGCTCCAGCTGGCCAACGTCTCCTGGGTTGAGGCCAGTGCCCTTTCAACCAGGCTGCCGAGTGGCTCGTTTGATCTGGTTTATTGCCGGTATCTGCTGCTGCACCTGATGGAACCGGAAGCCGCGCTGGGTGAGATGCATCGCCTGCTCAGACCGGGCGGCGTCCTCGTCTGCGAGGATGGAGACCTGACGTCCGCGGGAAGCGAGCCGCCCTCTGCGCTCGGCGCCTTTGCGGAGCTTTTCAACGCCTTGGGCCGAGCGCGGCAGGTGGACTACACGCTGGGTCGCCGGCTGTATCAGATGGTGATGGCGGCCGGCTTTTCATCGCCTGATATCGCGTTCAACCAGCCGGCCTTTGCGCGCGGCGAGGAGAAGCGCCTGTTGGAGCTGTCGGTTGCGGAGGCTGGACCTGCGCTGGTCGAGGCAGGGCTTCTCACGCCCCAGGCGTTACGCAATGTGCTGCTCGCGATGGAGATCGCGGCGGTGGACGAGACCGTGGTCGCCATCATGCCGCGCATGGCGCAGGTATCCGCAGTGAAGAAGGCGGCGTAACTAGCCTTGGTATACAGTCTCTTCCGGTACATCGGTTGGACTTTCGAAGTCCAGGCGATAGCCGTCCGGGTCCTGCACCGATGTGACCCACAGTCCGTTTCCCACGAAGGGACGCTGAGCGCTGATCCCGCGAGCGATCACCTCGTGATAGATCGTGATGGCGTCGGCGCACATGAAGCAGACCGAGACCCCTTGGCCGAGGGGGCCGTCAGGCCTGCCAGGGTGGACCTCGTGTTGCCGGTATTCCTGTAGCATCAGCGCGGCGTTACCCAGTTGAAGCCAGCACCATTCGATTCGACCTTCGGGGATCCACTTGTTCGTCATCACCGCGCCGAGTCCGTCCACGTAGAAATGGAGCGAGACGTCGATGTCGGTGACCATGAAGAAGGGGACCGCCTGC
>DATIOP010000308.1:0-4695 GCA_035472975.1 Gemmatimonadales bacterium | reverse complement strand
CGGGCGCCACATACCGCTTCAGCACCAAGGCAAACCGCGACGCGTTTGTCGCCAATCCCGCTCGGTATCTTCCCGTGTACGGCGGCTACTGCGCCTACGGCGTTGCTCACGGCCACAAGGTGAACGTGGACCCCGAAGCGTTCCGAGTCGTGGACAGCAAGCTGTATTTGAACTACAGCAAGGACGTACAGAAGAAATGGCTGGCGGACATTCCCGGTAACATCAAGCTGGCGGACAGCAGCTGGGTAGGACTCAGAGACAAACCTCGGGACTAATCGGACGTGAGGACGCAGTGCGTGGGGTCGTGGCATGTTGACGTGACGTGACCCCACGTACTCGGTGCTTCGGCTCCAAATCTGAAATCTCCCATCTGAAATCTTTAATTCCCAATGCCAAGCCTTCGCATCAACTGGTTCTCTATCTCCCTTGATGGATACGGCGCCGGCCCCAATCAGGCCCTCGAGAATCCCCTCGGCGTCGGCGGGTTCGCATTCCATGACTGGGTCCTGGCCACCCGGGCATTTCACCAGATGCAGCATCAAGAGGGAGGATCAACCGGCATCGATAACGACTTCGTGGTCCGCGGCATGGCCGGCATTGGTGCGTGGATCCTCGGCCGGAACATGTTTGGGCCCATCCGAGGTCCCTGGCCCGACGACACCTGGCGCGGCTGGTGGGGAGAGGAACCTCCGTACCACACAGCGGTGTTCGTCCTCACTCACCATGCGCGAGCGCCGCTCACCATGAAAGGCGGCACCGAATTTCGCTTTGTCACTGGAGGCATCCGTGACGCCTTGGACCAGGCGAAGAAAGCCGCCGGCAGTCACGACGTCCGCCTGGGCGGCGGAGTCTCCACTATTCGGCAGTATATCGAGGTCGGACTGGTTGACGAGCTGCATCTCGCGATGGCGCCAGTGCTTTTAGGCACCGGTGAAAACCTGCTCACAGGGCTCAACCTTCCTGCACTGGGCTACGCGGTGACCGAGCATGTCATGACTGCCGCCGCGACCCACGTGGTGTTGACTAAGAGGAAGTAGGAAGTGTGCGTGAGACGTTGGCTGCCGAACTCGGAACCCGGAACTCGGAACTAACTCCCAACCATGTCGGACTGGCCAGACCAACTGCGCATCTCATGGTGGGCGTTGCTGAACCATGTGAAACGCGGGAGGCTGGAGCCATGTTTGCGGATGTGAAGTATGTCGAGTTGCCGATAGGAGTTAGGGTTCAGTACGTGGAGCAGGGAAGCCCTTCGGGCGTTCCCGTCCTCATGCTCCATGGGTATAGCGACTCCTGGCATTCGTTCGAGCCGGTACTGCCGTTCCTCCCATCGTCCATTCGGGCTTTTGCGCTCTCCCAACGGGGGCATGGAAACACCGCCCGCCCATCGGTCGGATACGGGCCGGATGACTTCGCGGCGGACGTGGCCGAGTTCATGGACGCGCTGGACATCGAGTCTGCGATTGTAGTGGGTCACTCCCTGGGTAGCGTGATCGCTCAGCGCTTCGCCCTCGACTATCCCGAGCGAACCAAGGGACTCGTCCTGATCGGGTCAGGCCCGGCGATGCGAGGGCTACCGGCGTGGACGGAGCTCCGCGCACCCGTTTTCGGCCTCACCGATCCGGTTGATCCCCGGTTTGTCCGCGAGTTCCAGCAGAGCACGCTGGCGCAGCCGATCCCCCCAACCTTTCTCGATAAGGTGGTGCAGGAGAGTCGGAAGCTTCCAGCCCGGGTCTGGCGATCAATCTGGAGGGACTTCTCGGAGGTGGATCACTCGGACGAGCTGAGCCAGCTCAAGGCGCCGACCCTGGTGGCCTGGGGGGATCGGGACTCGGTGTTCGGACGGAGCGAGCAGGACGCGATCATTGCCGCCGTGCCCGGCGCGCGGCTCGTCGTGTACAATGGCGCCGGCCATGGAACGCACTGGGAGGAGCCGGAGCGGTTCGCCTCGGATCTGGTGGCGTTTGTCAGAAGGGTCGCTTGATCCCTCCTTGATTCGTGGTTGATAGCGTTTGACCAGCTGGATTGGTCGAACCGCTGTCCACTCGAACCTGGAGGCTTCCATGCGCCTCGCACTTCCCATCGTGGCCCTTGCCCTGCTCGGTTCGGGATGTGGCTCGGTGGCCTCGGCTCCGCCGGAACTTGCCGCTACCACCCTCACCTTTACTCCCGCACCGGGCAAGTCACGCATCTACGTCTACCGGCCCTCCCGGTTCGTAGGCTCGGCTGCCCGCCTCAAGGTGGCAGTGGACAGCCAGTTCGTCGGTAAGACCGGGGATGGCACCTTCATGATGATCGAGCTTGATCCAGGATCACACCGCGTCAGCGGGCTCAGCAGCGAGAGCGACCGCGGCGTGGCCTTCGAGGCCCTGGCCGACAGCACCTATTTCTTCAAGCTGTGGCCCAAGATGGGATTCATGAGCGCCCAGTCGGGTATCGAACCCATGGACCCGGTCGAGGGACGGCGCGCGGTGCAAGAGTCTCGCATGGTCCCCGCCAACTGGCCGGGTGAGTCGGTCGCCACCAGCCAGTGAGCACGGGGGAGGTGCATGGAATTGTTGCCGAGCCTGGTAACTCGTGCTCGCCACCAGGGAGAAACAGGATATGACGTCCTACTACCGAGTCGGTACCGCGAAACTGGCGGCGCTCAGCTTTTGCACCCTGGGCTTCTACAGCGTCTACTGGTTCTACCGTCAGTGGCAGGCCGAGGGCGAAGAGCACGACGAGAGCTATTCTGCTCCCCTTTGTGCCTTTTTCTCAGTGCTTACCTCCTACTCACTGTTCTCCCGGATCCACGCCGCACTGAGTCTGGACGGAGACCGTCCCCGCTTCTCCCCTGGCCTCTACGCCCTGGCATACTTTGTCCTCGTGACAGCCTGGCGCCTGCCCGACCCCTACGGTCTGATCGGGTTGCTGTGGTTCATCCCGATCGTCCATATCCAGCAAGCGATCAATACCAATGTCCGGAAGCACGATCCGACCGCCTCTTTGAATGAGACATGGGAGTGGTGGGCCTTATTCCTCGCCTGCGTCGGGGGGACGTTCATGCTGATAGGCGTGGTCGGAACTCTCCTACCCCAGTTGGCTGAGTAGACATCGACCGGCAAGAAAGTGCCCCTTCTCGTTGGGAAGGGGCATTCCTCTTCTTCCCCTTGTGCGGCGGCAGCGGAGGCTGGCGGGGTAGGCCCGCCTCGGACCCCGGAGGAGGCTTCCCCAAGTCAGTATTGTCGTTCTGGGCAGGCTGCGGCACTTTGGGAACCTCCCTTGGGTCAGGAAGGCCACTACGCTGCCCACGCCGGCGCTCCGGCACATTCAGACTGCACGTCCATCCTGCGCTAGTTTTTCGCCCGGGGGCGCTCTACTGCGTGCTGCATCCGCGCTAACTCCTTTCGCCCGGCCTCCCCCGGCTCCAAGTAGCTGTCCGTGTCACGCCTAGTCGATCCACTCCTGTAGCGGAAGAAAGGGGTTCATCCCATGACGACAATTCTGGGAAGTCGCCGAGTGCGACTCCCTTCAGTGATTGTTGCGGCGGCTCTTGTCGCTGCCTGCGGCGATGATATCACGAACAACAATGCGGCAATTCCGACGTTCACTCCCGATCCAATCGTCCTCCAAGCCGATCTTCAGACCGCGCTTGAGGCCGCCGTCTCCTCGACGAATGGCGGACTGGATTTTCCGATGTGGGCGACAGTGGTGGACCGGGCGGGCGTCGTGGTCGCTGTGGTGCACAGCGGCGCAGGTGTGGGTGACCAGTGGCTCGGCAGCCGGGCCATCTCGGCGCAAAAGGCGAATACCGCCAATGATTTCAGCCTCAACACCTTCCCACTCTCGACCGCCAACCTCTATAGCGCGGTGCAGCCCGGAGGCAGTCTTTTTGGCCTCCAGGAGAGCAATCCGGTAAACACAGACGTGGTCTATGGCGGCGATATCAACGAATACGGCACCGAGACCGATTTCATGGTCGGCAAGAAGCCGGGCGGCGTAAACGTGTTTGGCGGTGGACTTGCCCTCTATGACGCGACGGGCGCGCTCATTGGCGCCGTGGGAGTAAGCGGAGACACTTCCTGCGCCGACCACAACATCGCCTGGCGAGTGCGTGATGCCTTGGCGCTCGACTTCGTACCGGGCGGAGTTGATGCCGGCACCGACGACATCATTTACGACATCACCGCCGGAGTCAGCGCCAGCGGCTTTGGTCACCCGACTTGCGGCGGAACTGAAGACACCTTCGACATGCCCACACTGTACCCGATCAGCTGATCGTTCCAACCTGTTTGAGCATCCTCAGCGGGTCCGGCTCCGGCCGGGCCCGCTGTCGCTTGGGCATCGGCGAAACCAACGGCCTGCAATTCCCTTATGTTCAAAGAGTTACCCGTAGGTTGATCGAGTTACCTGCCATGTCCCGGTGAACCGCGATTTCGGTCGAGATTCCATGCGCATTCTTTCCAAGTGCATCAGCGTGGCGCTGGTCGTTGCCACCTTTAGTTGGCCCACAACGCCGGCGCTGGCGCAGCAGGCACCACCCAAGCCCAAACCCGCGGCTGTTCAGGCGACTGGCCCGGCTGTCCGCGCCACCAAGGGCCCGACGGTCGAAGGCATCACCGAATACAGCCTTCCCAATGGCCTCCGGTTCCTGCTGTTCCCCGACCCGTCCAAGCCGACCATCACCGTCAACATCACATACATGGTGGGGTCGCG
>DATIOP010000307.1:0-13349 GCA_035472975.1 Gemmatimonadales bacterium | reverse complement strand
GGACAACACACACGCGCTGCTGCACGAGCTTGGTCATCCGCACCGGGTTTTCGTCTCGGTGCACATCGGCGGGACCAACGGGAAGGGAAGCGTCAGCACGCTGGTGGCCGAGGTCCTGCGTGAGGCCGGTCATCGGGTCGGACTCTACACCTCGCCCCATCTGGTTTCGTTCCGGGAACGCGTTCAAGTCGACGGAGTGCCGATTTCCGAGGCGGCGGTTGCGATGTGGACTGGACACCTGGAACGGATTATCCGAAAGCGGAAGGCCACGTTCTTCGAGGCGACGACCGCGATCGCCTTTGCCGACTTCGCCGCGCGGGGTGCCGAGATCGTGGTCGCCGAAGTGGGACTCGGCGGTCGGCTCGACAGCACCAACATCCTGATGCCGATGGTCAGTGCGGTAACCAAGATCGAGCGGGACCACATGAAGTACCTGGGCGACACGCTGGAGAAGATCGCGATCGAGAAGGCCGGGATCGCTAAGCCGGGGGTGCCCTTTGTGATCGGGGAGACGAGACCGCGGTTGGTGGAGGTCTTACGAAAATCGGCGATCAAGGCAGGGGGGACGAACCGGGCGGACATTCGGGTCCTGCCGCCGGATTACCTCTGGAAGGGGCGCCTAGGTCTGGAGGGGCCGCATCAGCGTCGCAATGCCGCAGTCGCCCACGGCATCCTCATGGCGCTTCCGCCCCGCTATCGGCCCGAGCGGGCGGCCATAGAGCGCGGATTCGCCCGGGCGCGGGTGCCGGGGAGGTTTGATCGACGCGGCAAATGGCTGTTCGACGTCGCGCACAACCCTGACGGGATGCGGTCGCTGGTTGCCGCGGTCGAGGATGCTCGTTTGCCGCGTCCGGTTCATGCCCTCGTCTCCATTCTCGGCGACAAGGCCTGGCCGGAGATGCTGGTGCGGCTCGATTCGGTGATCGATCGTGGCATCCTGACCATCGCCCCGACTGCGGCGGGTAGGGGCTGGGACATCGAATGGTTGCGACGCTGGCTAAAGGACCCCAACCGGCCGCCACCCAAGGCTCAATGGAGCCTGGTTCCCGATTTTGGTGAGGCACTGGCCCAGGTGCAGGAAGGTGCCGGGACAGTACTGGTCACCGGTTCGTTCCACACGGTTGGGGATGTGATGGGGGCCATGGGGATGGAGCCGTGAGGGTCAGGCCATTCTTCCATTCTGCAATTTCACGATTCCGCCATTCCGCCATCCCCCCCATCCCCTTAGATTCCCGCGCCTATGCAACCCAAGGCCCTGCCGGGGTTTCGGGACTTTTATCCAGCCGACTTCGCCTTCCGGGCCCACTTGTTCAACACCTGGCGCGCCGTTGCGGCGCGTTATGGTTTTGAGGAGTGGGATGGACCACCGCTCGAGCCGCTCGAGTTGTACACGGCGAAGAGTGGCGACGAGATCGTGGGCCAGCTCTACAACTTTGTAGACAAAGGAGAGCGGGAGGTCGCACTCCGGCCGGAGATGACTCCGACCCTGGCGCGAGTGGTCGCGGCCCGGGCCAACGGGCTACGGAAGCCGATCCGCTGGTATTCGATCCCTCAGCTCTTCCGCTACGAACGGCAGCAGCGCGGCCGGTTGCGTGAGCACTTCCAGCTCAACTGCGACCTGATCGGCGAGCCAGGGCCCTTGGGCGACGCCGAAATCATCGCGCTGGCCATTGATATCATGCGGGCTTTCGGACTGGGGCCGCAGGATGTGCGGGTGAGGATCTCGGACCGCCGGGTGCTCAACGCGTTGTTGCAGGACCTCAAAGTCCCGACGGCGCAGTTACCGCTCGCGTATCAGGCGCTCGACAAGCTTGGACGCCGGGACTATGCCGATCTCCGCCGCCAGGTGATCGCGGATGGCATGGACGCCGGCGTTCTCGATCAGCTCGAATCGCTCAAGAATGTGCGGACCTGGGAGCAATTCCAGCAGGCGAAGGGCTCGCACGCGGGCGCGATCGCGGCGGGGAACCAGCTGGGTCAGACCATCGCCGCATTGCATAGCATGGGACTCGAGGGATTCCTCGACTTCGACCTGACGATCGTGCGGGGGATCGCGTACTACACCGGCACGGTCTTCGAGCTGTTTGATGCCAAGCGCGAGCTGCGTGCCATCTGTGGCGGCGGGCGCTACGACAACCTGCTTAGCTCCCTCGGCGGTGTAGACCTCCCGGCGGTGGGATTCGGTATGGGAGACGTGGTCCTGGGCGAGCTGCTCAAGGATCGGGGCCTCGCGCCACCGTTGCCGTCGCCGATCGACGTGCTGGTCGCGGGGATCACCGAACAGGATCTTCCCCACGTTCTTCAAGTCACCCATGAGCTGCGCGACCGTGGAATTCGGGTCGAGTATGCGCTCAGCCTTCAACCGGTCGGGAAGCAGCTGAAGCTCGCCGATGCCCGGGATGCGAGGTTCGCGGTCCTGATCGGTCCAGACGACCGGGCCAAAGGGGAAGTAGTTATCAAGGATCTTCGGACGAAGGAGCAGGTACCGATCGCGGCGTCATCCGTGGTCAACGAACTCAAACGCCGTCTCAATGCATGAGATTGAGGTCAATCTTCAATCTGAAATCTTCACTCTGAAATTCACAGAATGGCAGACGATAAGGCCCTGACTCCCCGCGCCACCGACTTCAGCGCCTGGTACAACGAAGTCATCATGCGAGCCCAGCTGGCAGACTACAGCCCGGTGCGCGGATGCATGGTCATCCGCCCCAATGGCTACGCCATCTGGGAGCAGATGCAGCGCGCCCTGGACGAGATGTTCAAGGAGCATGGGGTTCAGAACGCCTATTTCCCGCTCTTCATCCCGATGAGCTTCTTCTCCAAGGAAGCGGAGCACGTCGAGGGGTTCGCGCCCGAGCTGGCGGTGGTCACTCATGGCGGCGGCAAGGAGCTGGACGAGCCCCTCGCCATCCGGCCGACCTCGGAGACCATCATCTACTCGATGTACGCCAAGTGGATTCAGAGCTACCGGGATCTGCCGATGCTCATGAACCAGTGGTGCAACGTGGTTCGTTGGGAGATGCGCACGCGATTGTTCCTGCGTACCGCAGAGTTCCTCTGGCAGGAGGGACACACGGCTCACGTCTCCGAGGCGGAAGCCGAAGAGTTCACGCTCACCATCCTCAAGACCTACCGCCGGTTCGCGGAGGAGTGGATGGCGATGCCGGTGCTCACGGGCCGGAAGACCGACAGCGAGCGGTTCGCCGGTGCGCTCCGCACCTACTGTATCGAGTCGCTGATGCAGGACAACAAGGCACTCCAAGCGGGGACTTCCCACAACCTGGGGCAGAACTTCGCCAAGGCGTTCGAGGTCACTTACCAGAACGACAAGGGCGGGCTCGACTACGTGTGGAACACCTCGTGGGGAGTGTCGACTCGGCTGGTCGGCGCGCTGGTCATGACCCACGGAGACGATGCCGGCATCATCACGCCGCCAAGGCTGGCGCAGCACCAGGCCGTCATCGTGCCGATCTACAAGTCGGATGAGGAGCGTACCACGGTGCTTGGCGCTGCCGAGCAGGTGTTCCGCGAGCTCAAAACCGGCGGGATCCGGGTGCATCTCGATGCGCGGGACGGGATGAAGCCCGGCGCCAAGTATTACGAGTGGGAGGGCAGGGGAGTCCCGCTGCGCCTGGAAATCGGTCCGCGTGATGTGGCGGCGGGGCACGTCATGCTGGCCCGGCGAACCGGTGGGAAGAAGACCCCCTTCGCTACCAACGGACTGGCGCATTCCCTCAGGATCGAGATCGACGCCATGCAGCAGGATCTGCTGGATGCGGCCCGCACTCGCCGGGAGCAGAACAGCATCCGCGGTGTTAACAAGGAGACCTTTCTGGAGTTCATCGCGCGGGACGGCGGATTCGCTTACGGCGGCTGGTGCGGTGATACCGCGTGTGAGGCCGACATCAAGGAGCAGACGAAGGCGACGATTCGCTGTCTGCCCGACGAAGAGTTCCGCTCTCCGACAGCGCCGACCAAATGCATGTGGTGCAACCGTCCCGCGGTAGCGGAGGCCGTATGGGCGAAAGCGTACTAAAGCCGGACCCGCAGAAAAGCGGGAAAGTGGGCCGTGCGCTCGTGGATACCGAGGCGCTGTTCGCCGATGCAGGGCTCACCCGCGAGAGCCATTCGCTGCTGCTGGGCGGAGTCCGTCTGAGCGAAATCGCGGAGAAGGCCGGCACCCCGACTTTCGTCTACAACGCTGAAGTGATCCGGCGACAGTTTCGCACCTTGGACACGGGCCTCACCGGGGTGAAGCACCGGGTCTGTTTCGCAGTGAAGGCCAACAGCAATCTCGCGGTGCTGCGGGTGCTACGTGACCTCGGCGCCGGCGCCGACATCGTCTCGGGCGGTGAGATGCTGCGGGCCCTCGCCGCCGGGTTCCCGGCCGAACGGATCGTGTTCAGCGGCGTCGGCAAGTCTCTCAGGGAACTCGACGCCGCGGTAGAGGCCGGTCTCGGCCACATCCATCTCGAATCGGCCGACGAGCTTCACGCGCTCAGCGGCATCGCGGCGAGGCAGAAGCGAAAGGTTGTCGTCGGCATCCGGGTGAACCCGGAGGTCTCGGCCGATACGCATCCCTACATCGCGACGGGACAGGGTGGCATCAAGTTCGGAGTGCCGTTCGATCAGGTCGTCGACCTGGCGTTGGCCGTCCATGCCGACGCATGGCTTCAGCTGGACAGCATCGCCATGCACATCGGCAGCCAGATCCTGGATGCCAAACCCTACCGGCAGGGGCTCGAACGCCTCACCGAGTTGGTGGGCCGAGTGCGGGACGCCGGTGTGGATACCCTTCGCACCCTCGACATGGGGGGCGGCCTCGGCATCCGATATCGCGACGAGACGCCGCTCACTCCGGACCGGTTGGTGCAGGCCATACTGCCCGTGGCAGAGCAGACCGGTCTCACCATCGTGCTGGAGCCCGGGCGCTTCCTGGTCGGCAGCGCGGGCGTCCTGCTCACCACCGTGCTGTCACGTAAGCATTCGGGTGGGAAGGAGCTGGTCCTGGTGGACGCCGGCATGAACGATCTGGTGCGCCCGAGCCACTACCAGGCGTACCACGAAATGGTTGAGCTGGAGACCAAAGGCAGGCCGGGAGGGCTGGTGGACGTGGTTGGCCCGGTCTGTGAAACCGGTGACTTCCTGGCGCTGGACCGGGAGCTGCCGGGCCTGGTCGCTGGTGAGCGGCTCGCGGTGCTGAGTGCCGGAGCCTACGGATTCGTCATGAGCTCCAACTACAACGCACGGGCTCGTGCGGCCGAGGTCATGGTCGATCAGGGTCGGTGGGGGGTGGTACGAGACCGTGAAAAAGTGGAGCAGTTGTTTGCGGGAGAGAGGGCGGAGCCGGAATGGGAATAGTTCCGAGTTCCCAGTTCAGGAGTTGGTAGTGACAACGTGGATCATGACAGGGCCTCAACGACCTCGGTCCGGGGTAGCAATTCGGAACCCGGAACTCGGAACTTATTTCAATACGTAGAATGACCCATCACGCCGGCATCCTGATCGTCGACTTCGGTTCCCAGTATACCCAGCTCATAGCGCGAAGGGTGCGGGAAGCCAGGGTCTACTGCGAAATCCATCCGCCATCTCGGTCGATTGAGTGGATCCGCCAGTGGAAACCGAAGGGGATCATCCTCTCGGGTGGGCCCAACTCCGTGTACGGGGACAATGTTCCCACAGCCGAGCCCGCTCTGCTCGAGCTGGGAACGCCGGTATTGGGACTTTGTTACGGGATGCAGCTACTGGCTCATCTCTCGGGTGGGAAAGTGGAGCGGGCGGCTCGCCGCGAATACGGCCGGGCGATGATCGAAATCAAAGGCGGGAAACTCTTCCACGGCTTCGGCCAGGGCGAAGAGACTCCGGTCTGGATGAGTCACGGCGATCACGTGGACACGGCGCCACCGGGTTACCGGGTTACCGCGTCAAGCGCCAATGCACCGGTCGCGGGATTCGAGCACACCTCGAAACCGCTCTACGGCGTGCAGTTCCACCCCGAGGTGGCCCACACGCCGCGGGGTGGAGAAATCCTGCACAACTTCCTCTTCGAGGTCTGCGGCTGCGTTCCGGACTGGACACCGGGAAATTTCATCGACAGCGAGATCACCCGAATCCGCGAGCTGGTGAAGCCCGATCAACGGGTGATTTGCGGATTGTCCGGCGGGGTGGATTCGTCGGTCGCCGCGGTGCTGGTCCATCGTGCGGTGGGCGACCGGCTCACCTGTATCTTCGTGGACCACGGCCTGCTTCGGCTGCATGAGCGTGACCAGGTCGAGCACACCTTCCGCCGCCACCTGGGGATCGATCTCCGGGTCGTGGACGCCGGCGCCCAGTTCCTCGCGGACCTCGACGGTATCACCGATCCGGAGCTTAAGCGCAAGAAGATCGGGCACCGGTTCATCGACGTCTTCGAATCCGAAGCGAAGAAGGTTGGAACCGGCGTCGCCTACCTGGTGCAGGGGACGCTCTATCCCGACGTCATCGAATCCATGTCGCCGATGGGTGGCCCTTCGGTCACCATCAAGACTCATCACAACGTCGGCGGGCTTCCGGAGAAGCTTCCCTTCAAGCTGATCGAGCCGCTGCGGGAGTTGTTCAAGGACGAGGTCAGACAGGTAGGACGCGAGCTGGGATTGCCCGACGAGATGGTGGGCCGCCATCCGTTCCCCGGCCCCGGGCTCGCGATCCGGGTGGTGGGAGATATTACCCCGGCCAATCTCGAAATCCTGCGGCGTGCGGACCACATATACATCGAAGAGATCCGCGCCGCGGGACTCTACGAGGAAATCTGGCAGGCTTTCGCGGTGCTGCTCCCAATTCGCTCAGTCGGCGTCCAGGGCGACGGCCGCAGCTACGATCAGGTAGTCGCCCTTCGGGCCGTTACCAGTCGCGATGGCATGACGGCCGACTGGTACTCGTTTCCCCCCGACGTCCTGAGCCGCATCTCGAGCAGGATTGCCAACGAAGTGGAAGGCGTGAACAGGGTGGTGTATGACGTGAGCTCGAAGCCCCCCGCGACGATTGAATGGGAGTGAGCCAACCTCAGATTGAAAATTGATAATTGATAATTTGCAATTTCAATTACCAATTTTCAATTTCCCAATTTTCAATTCCTACACTCCCTTCTCCTCCAACATCTCGAAAAACGCCTCCGCGCTCTGCAGCTTCGCGAGGCGGTCCGGGACGTCGGGGTCCTTGGCGAACTGGGCGATCTTGCCCAGGATCGGCAGGTACTGGTTACTGACTTCGATGGGGGGAGCGACGATCAGGAAGAAGTGATGCACCGGTAAGCCGTCGATCGCGTCGTAGGCAACTCCGGCAGGATGATGGCCGTACGCGAGGCGGACGTTGTTCACCACGAGCGAACGCCCGTGAGGAATGGCGATCCCTCGTCCGACCCCGGTTGATCCCAGTTCTTCACGCCGGGACAGGATCTTGACCAGTGTCGCCGCCGAGCGCTCGTCGAGCTTCAGCAGGTCCACTAACTCGTTCAGGATATCTCCCCGGGTGGTACCGCTCAGGTCGAGCCGTACGCTCTCCGGAGTGAAGAATTCACGTAAGCGCATGGAGGCAAAGAAGCTACATCACTCTCCGGCGCACTGTCAAACCGGCCTGGATTAGCCGAAATCCAAAGGGCCGACCTTCTCCGACGGCTCACTTTTCCCCTCCCTGTTCTTGTCGTATCTTATTGGCCATGAAGCAGTTCCCCTATCCCTCCGAGCACAGCATTCCGCTGTTCCTGGCGCCGATGGCCGGGGTGTCGGAAGCGCCGTTCCGCCAGATCTGCCGCGGGATGGGAGCCGATATCGTGCTGTCCGAATTCCTGAGCTCGGAGGCCATTCGGCGCCGGATTCATCGCACGCTGGAGGGGGCCGAATTCGAGGAATGTGAACGTCCGATCGGCATCCAGATCTACGGCTCCGATCCGCAGGCGATGGCCGAGGCGACGGCGCTCATCACCGAGCACTACGAGCCGGAATTCGTTGACATCAATTTCGGTTGCCCGGTGAAGAAGGTGGTGCAGCGGAACGGCGGATCGGGATGTCTCCGCGACATGGATCTGGTGGGGCGGATCGTCCGTGCGTGCATTGGCGCAACTCATCTGCCGGTGACGGTCAAGACCCGGAGCGGCTGGAACGACGAGCTGCGCGATCCGGTCGGCATCGCGCTACGCATGCAGGACGCCGGCGCGCGCGCGTTCACCCTGCACGCCCGCACCCGGACCCAGATGTTCGGTGGCCGGGCCGATTGGGATGAGATTGCCGCGGTGACGGAGGCACTCGACATCCCGGTCATCGGCAATGGAGACATCCAGACCGCCGACGATGTCGTTCGGATGCGGCAGCACACCGGATGCGCCGGCATCATGATCGGTCGGGGAGCCTTTGGAAATCCCTGGCTCTTCCGCGATGCCCAGGCCTTGCTGGCCGGAAAGCCTCGACCACTCGCACCGGACGCCGCCGAGCGGTTCCGGGTGGCGGTTCAGCACGCCCGCCTCGCGATCCGGCTTCAGGGCGACAGCCGCAAGACGGTCATCGAGTTCCGCAAGCACTTTGGGTGGTACACCAAGGGGCTGCACGGTGCGAGCGATCTCCGCGCGCGGCTCTTCCAGGTCGAAACCATGGCCGAGGCCGAGGAAATCTTCGCATCCTACCTCGGCCCGATCGCTCAGGTGGCGTGACTCGCGACCAGCTCGAGCGGCTGTTGGGCGATGTGGCCGCTGGACGCCTGGACGCCGCCGCAGCACTCGACCGGTTGCGGCACTTTCCCACGGAGCAGCTCCCCTTCGCGCAGCTCGATCATCATCGCAGCCTGCGACAGGGGCATCCTGAAGTCATTTTCTGCGAGGGGAAAACCGTCGAGCAGGTCGGGGCCATCGCGGGACGATTGGCCGCGGCCAGCGGCGGATTCCTGGGAACTCGCGCGACTCCGGAGCAGGCCGCCGCTCTCGAGGCGCAATTCCCCGAGCTGCAGTGGAATCCGCTGGGGCGGACCGTGTACCTCCCGTCTCCCGAGGCGGTATCTTCGCCCGGCACCGGAGACCTGCTCATCGTCTCGGCGGGAACCAGCGATCTCCCCGTTGCCGAGGAAGCCGCAGCGACCGCGACCGCATTCGGGGTCTGCGTTGAACGGCTTACCGACATCGGTGTCGCCGGCATTCACCGCCTCCTGAACCAGAGCCGGCGGCTTGCCCAGGCCGATGCAGTGATCGTCGTGGCCGGAATGGAAGGCGCTTTGCCGAGCGTCGTGGGCGGAATGGTATCGGTGCCGGTGATCGCGGTACCGACCAGCGTCGGCTATGGCGCGTCCTTCGGGGGTCTGGCCGCCCTCCTCGCGATGCTGAATTCCTGTGCCGCGGGCGTCACGGTGGTCAACATCGACAATGGATTCGGCGCGGCGGTCGCGGCGAGCCGCATTCTGGGCAAGCGACCGCCTTCGGCCTGATATGCTTCGGACCGTCTTCGCGACCGAGAATCCCAAATTCTGCTGGCTGGACCTGGTCGAGCCCACGAAGGCTGACCTCGAGGAGATCGTCCGCCGCTACGGGCTCTATGCGACCGCCGTGGCAGACTGTATGGATCCGGAGCATTTGCCGAAGCTCGAACGCTACGATGGCACCAGCTTCGTCATCCTGCGGGCCATCGACGAGAAAGCGGGTCCCGGAGCGGTAAGCATCCAGGCGCTGACCAGGAAGGTGGCCATCTTCTTTGGCCCGGAGTTCCTGATCACCATTCACCGCAAAGAACAGGAGTATCTCCTAAAGCTCCAGACCGCGTGGTCGGCCAAGTACTCGGCTCCCAACCCGCCCGCTCAGCCGATGCCGGAATTGCTGGTCGATATCATGAACGAGGCGATCGAGACGTACGAGAAGCCGCTGGAGGAAGCCGAAGCGGGGATGGACAAGTTCGAGGCCGGGTTGTTCCGGACCCAGAAGGTCACCCTCATTCTCCGCGAGATCTACTTGTTGAAGCGGCGGGTGACGCTGGCCAAACGCATGCTTTGGAAGATGCTAGCCACGACAACCCGGCTCGCGGTCGGAGCGGAGCGCGGTTCGACCTTGTTTCAGGATCTGCGGGAGAATGCCGAAAGCATGCACTTCTACGCCGACGAGCTGCTCGAGGATGTGAACAACCTGCTTCACATGCAGCTTTCCCTTGCCTCGCATCGCGGCAATGAGGTGATGCGGGTCCTCACGATCTTCTCGGCGTTCTTCCTGCCGCTCACGTTTGTGGTCGGGATCTACGGCATGAATTTCCACTTCATGCCGGAGCTCAATAAAACCTGGGGTTACCCCGCGGTCTGGGGACTCATGGTTCTCATTGCCCTCGGGATCTTCGTGTGGTTCCGGAGAAAGGGGTGGTTGTGATGTCGCTCGCGATATCCGGTGGCAATATGGGCTGGTTCGCTGGCGGTGCGGTCGCAGCCGCGGTTCTCCTCCGCTTCATGAGGCGCTCCCGGAGCGGGATCGGAGGTCCCGGCACCGACCCTTCGTTGTTGCCCGAGCCGGGTCTCGACTGGTTGCGACGGGCGCATGGTGCCAAGGGCGTCTGGATATCGGAGCGGGCCCGGCCCGGCGAGGCGACCGTCTGGCATCGCGCCATTTCGGAAAAGACGCTTTCTCAGGCGCACGTAGCCGTGGTGGAGCAGCGACTCACCCAGGCGGTAGAGCAGGGAACCAGCGGCGCCGAGCGACTCGAGGCAGGGACGCTGCTCTTCGGTTCAGCAGGAGGAGTTGTCGCCGGAGTTCTCCTTCCCGCCGGAGCCCCGCAGCCGAGTCTCGATCTCGCAGGTGAAGATCTGCTGCAACTGCTGGAGGGAGCGGCCCGCCGTCCGATCCTGGCTCGCATCGAAGCCGAGAGCGAGCGGCCCATCGAGTCGCTCGGCAGCATCGCGCTCCGGCTGGCCTATCAGCTGGAACGGATTCTCGATGCCGAAGTGATCGTGGCTGTCGTGACGGGAGGCGCCGTCAAGGTGATGGGCGTTTCGGGTCGGGCGGATCGTCGGCTGCTCGAAACTACTGCCGTTGCGGGCAGCCCGCTCGATCAGGTGGCCCGGGGAGAAGTCCGCCAGCTTTCGACCATCGCGGATCCACTGGGCGGCATCGTCCCCGACCGGCGCTCGCGCTTTACTCCGGCGCTGATTCTTCCGATTCGGAGCGGGGAAGAGTTGTCGGGAGAGGTGGTCGGTGCCGTCGCCTTCTGGCCGGAAGACGACGCGGCCCCAGTAGGCCCGGTCATCGCGGAGGTGCAGGAGGCGATGCGGAACGCGGGCCCGCGGATGGTGCGCGCGCTCGAATTCGAGGCCCAGGGCGCGACCGCTATGTCTGATCCACTCACCGGACTCAAGAACCGGCGTGCCCTGGAAGACCAGATGGGGCGGGTGGGTGTGCAGCAGGCCAGTCTCATCTACTGCGATATCGACAAGTTCAAAACGCTCAACGATACCCTCGGCCATCCAGCGGGTGACGCGGCGTTGGTGCACTTTTCCCGGCTCTTGAGCGACCAGATCCGCGGCGCCGATACCGCCGCCAGGATCGGGGGAGAGGAATTCGCCGTGTGGCTGCCGGGCGCGACCCTGGCGTACGGAGCTCGGATCGCCGATCGAATCAGGATCAAGCTGGGGACGACTCCCTGGGACTGGCAGGGGCGGCAATGGCCCCTCAGCGCGTCGTTCGGTGTTGCGGCGGTGCCGGATACCTCTCGCAGCATCGGCAACCTGACGGCCCAGGCCGATGCGGCGCTCATGATCGCCAAGCGGGACGGGCGGAACCGCGTGGAGCTGGCGCGAAGGCTCGATCCCAATCCTGCCGGATTGGCCTAAGCGGTTGATCAGGTTAGATTTGTGATCATCAGGGGGCGACTGGTTTCGACGGGTTTGATGAAGGAATTGCTGCGTGCCCAGGTCCAGGTTCCTGGTTAAACCGCTTGGAAACATTCAATTGCCAACTCTGAATTGGCGATGGCTGCATAAGCTGAGCTAGACTCGCTTATCGCACCACCAGTGAGCAGAGCCCGCCCGGGGCGCTGACCGCTGGACGAAAAGCCGGGCTGGCGCGCCGTGGTGCTCCACCGCGAAGCGTGAGATCTCAGGAGATAGATCGCGGGCAGGTCGGTGCTTCACCGGCCCGCGACGACGGAAAGAAGAAGTGCCTACGCACGTAGATGTGGTTCTGGAAGCTTACTCGGACGAGGGTTCAATTCCCTCCGCCTCCATGGCAGGACGTGTGACGAGGAAAGGGGACTGAGGACTGAGTCGTCGTGAGTCGTGGGTCATGAGTCTTGGGACTCGAACTTCTCCCACGCGACTCGATCTCAGTCCCCAGTTCTTATTACTCGTTTTGCTGTCCCGTCATCCTCTCGTCATGCGATCCGCTACATTGAAGTACACGTGCGCTCACTCCTCCTAGCGGGACCTGGCATCGCCATCGTCCGATCACTCGCCTCCACAATTGGAGGCGAGTTTGTGCATTGCCGGGGAAGCGAGACCTGATGCTCTTTCTGCTCGCTGCGGGCTCGCTCCTGATTCAGGCGCCAATTCCCGATTCCCTCACTCTGGCCCAGGCTTTGAGCCAGGCGCGCAGCGCGCGTGGCCAGGTAATGACCGCCGCGGCACGCGTGGCCGCAGCGCGGGCCGGCTTCCGGCAGGCCGGGACCATCCCCAATCCCACCGGCAGCTATCAGTACACTGAGGACACCCCGCGCCAGCACCTCACCTTCGACCAGTCGTTCGATTGGCTCCTGACTCGCGGCCCTTCGCGAGATGCGGCCAACGCATCGATCACAGGGGCTGTGGCAGATTCGGCACAGCTTGAGGCCGACTTGGCGGCGGAGGTACGACGTGCCTTCTACAGTCTGGTGGCAGCCCGGCAGCTCCACTCACTTGTGCGGGCGCAAGTCGCCACGGCGGATACCCTTGCCGACATCGCGGAGAATCGCTTCAAGAGTGGGGACATTTCCCGTTTCGAGGCGGATGCGGCCCTGCTCGAAGCGCAGCGGGTCCGCCTGAGCCTCTCCCGGGCGCGCGAGGTCGAGACCATTGCCGGAGCCGAATTCGGCCGAACGCTAGGGCTGAGCGAGTTGACCGGAGTACCGGCTCCCGCCGGAAGCCTCGACGAGGGTCTCGATGGCGCCGCCATTCCCCAGACTCCGAGTGACACCCTAATCCCGGGAATTCGGCGGGCGACGGCGGAATCCACCGCTGCCACGCTACGACTCCGTGCGACCAAACGCGCCTGGATCCCGCTGCCCAGCGTCATTGCGGGCGCCGACTGGTCCGATCCGGGCAATCCGGGAGAGACTCTGGGCCTGATCGGGGTCTCTGTTCCATTGCCACTCTGGAATCAGGGAGGT
>DATIOP010000306.1:0-3053 GCA_035472975.1 Gemmatimonadales bacterium | reverse complement strand
CGACGTGCTAGTCGCGCCTTCACCTAACCCCCTGTCCCCCTTCCCTACTGGGAAGGGGGGACGGCAGCCATGAGCTCGTCGATCTAGAGCCTGGCGCAGCGGTCATTCCGAGCGAAGCGAGCAATCCCGATGCATGGAGTGCTGAAGACGATGCGTAACGAACACGCCCCTGACACCTGACACCTGATCCCTGACACCTCTCCCCGTTCCCTGCTCCGCGTTTCCCGTCTCCCGTCTCCCATCTCCCGTCTCCCTTCTCCTTATTTCCCGTCCCACTAAGTTTCCCCGACCGCACTGGCCCCTCGTCCAACGGCAGGACATCGGACTTTGGATCCGAGAATGGTGGTTCGAATCCACCGGGGCCAATTGGACTTAGCAATTCAGTGGGCAGGTTCGTGGGGCAGGTTCGCTCCCTTTCCCGGAACAACGGATCCTGAATCGAGGCCTGCCGGTGTCGCTCGCGAGACTGCCAGCGGCGGCGCCCTCAGCTCCATCCTTCGGCGGTGCAGCGTGCGATGGCGCACGTGGCACGTTGATCGGATTCCCCAAAGGGCAAGCGGCCACACCTTGCGGCATCCCTGCTCGAGCCGCCTATTGGGAGCGGACCCGCGAAGTACCCCTCGGACGTGGAGCTGGAGAGAATCATGAAGGCAAGGATCGGTCTCACGGGTGTTCTGCTCGGAGGCGCCGTGGTGGTGGCACTAATCGCGTGCGGTGGCGACAAGCAGGCGCAGAAACCGCCAATCGCGGACGTCCCGATTCCACTGCCGCCCTCCGAGCTCGAAACCCAGCTGCCGCTTTCGGTGCGCGAGGCAGTGCTGAAGCCGTTTACCGGCGACCTCGACGAGCTGGTCAAGCAAAGGGCCGTCCGGGTCGGTGTGACGTTCAATCGCACCTTCTATTTCATCGACCGGGGGAAGCAACGCGGCATCGCGTACGAGTACGGCCAGCTCATGGAGGAACGGCTCAACACACACTTCAAGACCGGCACCGGCAACAAGATCTCCGTGATCTTCTTCCCGCTGCCGCGCGAAATGCTGCTGCCGGCGCTCGTCGACGGCAAGGTGGACATGGTTGCGGCACAGGTCCCGGTGACGCCTGAGCTGCAGCAGTACGTCGACTTCAGCGACCCCACCCGGATGAGCGTCAACCAGATCCTGGTCACCGGCCCCGGCGCGCCGACGATCGGCTCCCTTGAGGACCTGGCAGGCAGGGAAGTCTTCGCCCGCAAACTGGGCGGTTATTACCAGAACCTGCTGGCGCTCAGCGAGAAGTTCAAAGCCGAGGGGAAACCTCCGATACTGATTGAGGAGGCCCCGGCGAACCTGGAGGACGACGACCTGCTCGAGATGGTGAACGCGGGCCTGATCCCGACCATCGTGGTCGACGACTACCTCGCAGCCTTCTGGAGCAAGGTCTTTCCCAACATCCTCGTCCACGAGAATGTTGCGCTGCACACTGGCGGCAGCCTCGGCATCGCGGTCCGCAAAAACAACCCGCAGCTGCTCGCCGCGCTGAACACGTTCATGGGGAAGTACGGGCTGGGATCCACCTTTGGCAACCAGGTCCAGCGCAAATACCTCGTCGACGCGACCTACGTGCAGAGTGCCACGTCAGCCAAAGGGCGCAAGACGTTCCTCGCGGTCGTGGACCTGTTTCGGAAGTACGGCGACAAGTACAACGTGGACTACCTGCTGATGGCCGCGCAGGCATACCAGGAGTCCCGGCTCAATCAGAGTGCGAGGAGCCCGGTCGGAGCCATCGGGATAATGCAGATCATGCCGGAGACTGGCGCGTCACTGAAGGTCGGAGACATCACGCAACTCGAGCCGAACATCCATGCCGGCGTCAAGTACATGCGTACCGTGCGGGACACGTACTTCGAGAACGAGCCGATGGACGACCTGAACAAGGCGCTGTTCACCTTCGCGTCGTATAACGCGGGGCCGGGCCGGGTCAGCCAGTTGCGGAGAGAGGCCGAGAAGCGCGGGCTGAACCCGAACGTCTGGTTCGGCAACGTGGAGCAGATCGCGTCCGAGCGCATTGGACGCGAGACCGTGACCTACGTCTCCAACATTTTCAAGTACTACATCGCATACCGGCTCGTCGAAGAGGAGAACGCGCGCCGGGAGGCAGCCAAGGCGACGGTGAAAGCGCAGTAGCGGCCGGTCAGCCCTCGATCTTGTAGATCTCTCGCCTCCCGTGAGCGACGAGATCGTGATAACCCTTCATGGTCTCCTCGATCTTCTTCATGTCCTCCGGGGAACCCTGCGGATTTTTCATCATGTCCTCGAAGGCCTGGAGGCTCGGCACCTCCATTTCTGCAACGATCGTCCAGTACTGCTCACCACAGAGGTCGGTCATGATCCGCATGGGCGGCATGCCAACCTTTTCGCCCAGCTTGCCCATCGCGATGAATTTATCCACCATCGGGCGCACCTTGCCCGGCTTGCAATTGAAGATTTCGCGGACGAGATACATTAGTTCCTCCACTGAACTGGGTTGACTGCTCGCGCGTCACTCAATGTTAACCCTTCTGCGGGTCAAGTTGGGTGGCCGTCATCACGATCCGGTCGCCCTCGCTCAGCCTAACCCATGGATGTAGAATAGGGCCGGCGTTTCCCTCTCTCCGCCCCGGTCTCCTATGTCCTGGCCCGCCTCCATTTTCAGCGCGCTGCTGACCGGTCTGCTCGCCCTCTTCGTCGGCGGCTTCATCGCGGCGATGGCCGTGGACTGGTACCACATCTCGGGTCGAGAGGGCGAGTCGGGATATTTCGTCGCGGGAATCGCCATCCTCAGCTTCGGGGCTGGGGTGCTCATCGGTCTCATCACCGCACGCATGGTGGCTGGCGGGGCGCACGCCCAATTCCTCAGGGCGCTCGGCATCTCCCTCGGCGTGGTGATCGGAATTGGCGGGTTGAGTCTTGGCCTTACCAGGGCGCTGGCCGATGTGCCACCGGAAATTGACGGGGAGCCGTTGCTGCTCGCGGTCGAGGTTCGCTGGCCGGAGGGACGGAAAGAGGCGCCCAAGTCCGAAGGAAACGACGAAGCCT
>DATIOP010000305.1:0-2059 GCA_035472975.1 Gemmatimonadales bacterium | reverse complement strand
GCACCACCCCGACCACCTCGTACCCCTTCTCCAGGAGCAATTCCGCGAGGTAGGACCCGTCTTGCCCGGTCACTCCGGTGATCAGGGCACGAGGCATCAGCTCAGGATCCCCTCGGGTTGTGTCAACCGCCTGTGCTGATTATACTTCCGCCCTCGCTGGAGCCTCATGGCGGACCATTTTTCTGAAGGATGAATGATATGGCACGGGTGTGCACCGTGTGCGGCAAAGGCCCGGTGACTGGCAACAATGTGAGTCACGCGAACAACCGCACCAAGCGCCGGTGGTATCCCAATCTCCAGACCGTCCGCATCCTGGTGGACGGCGCCCCCCGTCGTGTGCGGGCGTGCACCCAGTGCATCAAGAGTAACCGGATCAGGAAGGCCAGCTAAGCAGCAGCTGGCTCCGCGGGCTCGAGCTCGCACCGGACCGAAAAAAAGGGGACCCGAAGGTCCCCTTCTTTCATTTCGGGAGTCCGCGAGGCGCCTCACTCGGACAGCAACTCGATCCGGGCGACATCGGCTCCATCTCCCGGGCGATGACCCAGCTTGAGGATGCGAGTATAACCGCCGGGACGGGCCGCGAAGCGGGGGCCGATCTCGGCGAAGAGACGAGTCAGCGCGTCGCGCTCGCGGATCTTGCTGGACACCAGGCGCCGGGCGTGGAGATCGCCGCGCCGGGCGAGGGTGATGAGCTTCTCCGCGTAGGGGCGGAGCTCCTTCGCCTTGGCTTCGGTGGTGACCACCTTGCCATGCAGGAAGAGACTGGTCGCCATGTTGCTCAACAGCGCGCGGCGGTGATCCGCGGTGCGCGAGAGCTGGCGTCCCTTGGCCTGGTGCCGCATTAGATCTCCTCGCCCAGGTCGGCGCCGGTGCGGACGGTCGGAGGTGTACCGGGACGGACCACGCGCAGGTCGCCGTCAACCTCCTCAAACAGCATCCCGAAGTTGAGCTCCTGCTGGCGCAGCAGGTCGGCGATCTCCCGCAGGGCCTTCTCGCCCACGTTCTTCACCTTGAGCAGCTCGTCCTCGGTATAGGCGACCAGGTCGCCGAGGGTGCGGATATTCGAGTTCTTGAGCGAATTCAGCGAGCGCACCGAGAGACCGAAATCGTCGATCAGGCGGCTCAGCTTCTCCTGAAGCGCGCCGCCGGGCGAGCCGGCGTTCAGCGACTCGGGGCGAGCGGTCGGCACCTTGCCGAACTCGACGAAGTAGCGGAAGTGCTCCTGCGCGAGGGCGGCCGCGTAGGCGATCGCATCCTCGGGAGTGATGGTGCCGTTGGTCTCGACGCTCACCGTGAGCCGGTCGTAGTCGGTGCGCTGCCCGACGCGGGTTTCCGCGACCGAGAAGTTGGCGCGCCGAACCGGATTGTAAATCGCGTCGATGGCGATCAGGTCAACCGGCAGCGAGCGATCCTTGGGATGCAGCTCGGACTCGACGTAGCCACGGCCCTTGTTGACGTACAGCTCGCCATTCAGCTCCCGGTCATCCTGCACCGTGAAGAGCAAGTGGTCGGGGTTCACGATCCGGACGTTGCCGGTGGGCACGATGTCCCGGGCATAGACCGGCCCGGTGCCTTCCTTCTTGATCCGGAGCACCGCCTCGTCCACTTCTTCGGCAAGGACGATCGTCAGCGCCTTCAGGCGCTGGATGATCTGGTGCACATCCTCATGGACGCCGGGAATCGTCTGGTGCTCGTGCACCACTCCGTCGAACCGGAAGGCCCAGACGGCGCTGCCGCGCAGCGAGGAGAGCAACAGGCGGCGAAGCGAATTGCCCAGCGTGTAACCGAACCCGCGCTCCAGCGGCTGCAGCCGGAACTCAGCGATGTTCGGGTTGTCTTCCCGCTTGGTCATCTCGACCAGGTGCGGGTGAACCAGGCCGGTGAGATCGATGGTCATGGTCACTTCGAGTAGAGCTCGACGATGAGCTGTTCCTGGGCGTTGATTGGAATCGCTTCGCGGGTGGGGTCAAATGGTCGGCCGAGCGCGCTCCGACTTCCGCCGCCACCAGCGAGCCGCCGCTCGGACCGAGCTCGTCGGCGTGGATCCGCAGCTTCAACC
>DATIOP010000304.1:0-2593 GCA_035472975.1 Gemmatimonadales bacterium | reverse complement strand
ATCGAGGATGATCGAAAGGTGATCCTGCCCCACCTGAGCCTCTCCCGTCGCGCCCAGCGGGTCGCCGTTACGGGACGGGTCAACATCGGGGGAGAGATGGTGCAGCTGTATGCTGTTCATCTCGCCAATTCACTCGAGGTGAGCTACGCGGGGCAGAAGGACCAGCTTGATGCCCTCCTCAATGATGCCGATTCGGTGGGTCTGCCGGTGATCGTCGCCGGTGACTTCAACAGCTATGAGGTGGCGGGCGAAGCCTTGAGCCGGGGATATTCCTGGCCGACCAGTGGTGTCGCGGCAAGCCATCACGGTCTCCGGCTGGATCATATTCTCTATCGTGGATTGGGCACTGCACCCGACTCGGCTGCGGTGGTGCTCGATGTGCGTGGTGCCAGCGATCACCACCCGGTGTGGGCAATGGTCCCGATGAAGCCGGTGGCGAAGGAACCGACGGCCGGCGGGCTCTGAGAGACAGGCGATTCTTCGCAGGAACAAAATGACCCTCGCTGAGCGCCGAGGGTCGTTTCACTTCGGGGACTGTCGATTTACTTCTCCTCCACTCGACATACTACTAGAATCCGATGTGCGCCTCCCAAGGGAGAGCGTCTGACTGAACGTGTCGTACGTCACAATTTACGTTTGCGGTTGTCGTCCGATGGCCAGATCCCGCCTGATCCACCAACTACCCGCCACAACACCGGCTGACACGCAGGTCACGACCAGCAACCGTCGCGATATTCCCGACGACCTGCTGCGCGAGGCCGCCCACCGGCTCGGCATCGCGGCGGTGCTCGGTGTAGTGCTCTGGTTCGTCGGCGCGGCACTCGATCACTGGGCAATGAAGGTCTTGAACCCCGGCGACCCGCGCTGGCGCCAACTGCACGTCCCGGATGTGATCGTCGGACTCGGCATTCTCACCTCGGCCGCGCTTTTCGCCTATAGCCGGATTTCCCGCAGGTCTCCCCGGTTCTTGCTCGACCTCGGACTGGGCTACCTGATCGTGACGGCATTGGACATCGCCATCATCTGGCACTGGGACAGCGGCTCCCACACGCTGATGGCGGAGCCGATGTTCAGCTGGGCCGCCTGCCTGGTCCTCATCTTCGCCGCGATCATCCCCAACCCGCCGGGGAAGACTTTCGTCGCGGGGCTGATCGCGGCGTCCATGAATCCCCTCGCGATGGTGATCGCAAAGGCGCGGGGTGCCTGGGATTTCGGTCCCTGGAGTTACGCACTCGTGATGCACTATCCCGACTACATCATGGTCGGCGTTTCCGTGGTGATCTCTCAGGTGATCACTCGGCTGGGCCAGCATGTGACACGGGCGCGTGAGATGGGCAGCTATCGCCTTGGCGAAATGATCGGTCGAGGCGGGATGGGAGAGGTCTATCGCGCGACGCACCGCATGCTGGCTCGACCCGCGGCGATCAAACTGATCCGGCCCGAAGCCATCGGTACGGGCGGCGCTGCGGAGTTGGCGCTCCGGAGATTCCGGCGAGAGGCGGAGGTGGCGGCCAGTCTCCGGTCTCCCCACACGGTGGAGCTCTACGATTTCGGAGTGACGGAGAACCAGACCTTCTTCTTCGTGATGGAATTGCTTGACGGGTTGGATCTCGAGACGCTGGTTCGCCGGCACGGGCCGCAGCCGCCCAGTCGGGTGATCCACATCCTTCGTCAGGTGTGCGATTCGCTCGAGGAGGCACACTCGCGCGGCCTGGTTCATCGCGACATCAAGCCCGCCAACATTCATATCGGCCGGCTGGGGCTGCGTCACGACTTCGTCAAAGTCCTCGACTTCGGCCTGGTGAAGGCAGTCGATGGCGACGGGGCCGAGCATACGCTCGAGACCGGTCCCAACCTCACTCCGGGAACGCCGTCCTACATGGCCCCCGAAGCGGCTCTGGGAGAGAAGATTGATGGGCGCACTGATCTCTACTCGCTCGGTTGCGTCGCCTACTGGCTGCTGACGGGAACGGTGGTCTTCGAGGCGACCACCGTCCTGCAGGCAGTGGCACGGCACATCAACGACCCCGTAGTCCCCCCTTCGCAACGATCAGGCATCCCGGTTCCTCCCCGATTGGAGCAACTGATCCTCGCCATGCTCGGCAAGCGGCCGGATGATCGTCCCGCAAGCGCGGGGGAAGTGGGCCGCAAGCTGGTCGCGATGGATGATGACCCATGGACCGAGGAACAGGCCGTGGAATGGTGGCAAGAGATTCGAACTCCCGTGCCCGAGGAAGCGGTTCCGGGGCCGCAGAGTGCCCAGCTCGTGATTCACGGGAGAGGCTGAACAGATAGATGGAAGGAAGTGTGGGGCTCCGATGAGAATCTTCCTGACTGGCTCGACCGGCGTGATAGGCCGGCGGGTGATCCCTCAATTGATCGAGGCCGGACACGAGGTCACGGCCGGCGGCCGTCAAAGCGCGAGGCTCCAGACGCTGCAACTCAGCGGTGCCTCGGTCATGGCTCTCGACCTGTTCGACTCCGCGGCCGTCAAGCAGGCGATGGCTGGGCAGGACGCGGTGATCAACCTGGCGACCCACGTTCCTCGAGGTCTGCGCGCCTTTCTGCCTGGGGCGTGGATGGAGAACGATCG
>DATIOP010000303.1:0-12019 GCA_035472975.1 Gemmatimonadales bacterium | reverse complement strand
GGCGTAGCCGTGGTAGCTGCCGTTGGTAGTGTGGAGATCGATGAAGAAATCGGGCTCCCACTCCGCGAGGAGAGCCAGCGCCCCGCGGGTCTCCGGCGCCTCGAGCTTCACATAGTCACGGTTGAGGTTGAGCCCCTGGCCGTTCGTGTTGCGGCCCACGATGGCGGGCCCATTCTGGCCCGGGCGGTTCTCCTCCCCGGGGGCGAGGTCATCGTTGCCGTCGGCATTGTAGATCGGGACCACCAGCAGGATGACGCTGTCGAGCAGGGGACGGAGGTTACCGAGCGTGAGATCACGCAGCAGCATCTGCGCTGCTTCTTTCCCTTCGACTTCGCCGGCGTGAATGTTGCCTTGGATGTACAGGATGGGTTTTCCGCTGCGGTGGGCCGAGCCCGGAGAATCCACCATAGGCCGGGCGGCGATCACGTAGGGAATTCGCCGTCCCTGCGGACTCGAGCCCAGGGTCCCGATCCGCAGGCCCGCGCCGAGCCGCTGGAGCGAATCGAGAAAGGCCAGAACATCCGCGTGGGTCGAGGTCTCGCGGAACTGAGTGCGCTCCGGGCGCGTGGCCTGTGCGGCGAGCGGTGAGCCGACGAGCACCGCCCCCAGCACCAGCCAGCTCCATGCGCTTCGTGACTTGCCCAGCCGTCAGTCCTTTCCGCTGCTATCCACTTTGGTAACCGGTCCGCCGCTGTCTCCCGGAGTGACCGGGCCGCGCTCGACGACCGTCGCCATGACGGGAGCGCCTTCGGCGAGACGCTCCTGTCCCCCGACCACGACCTGTTCGCCGGCCTGAACGCCGCTCTTGACCTCGACAAAACCCGGTGAGCGCACCCCGATCTCGACCTGGCGCCGAGTGGCCTTGCCATCGCTGATGACCCAGACGTAATACGCGCGCTGCAGCGGGACGATCGCGTCTTCGGGAACGACGACGGCCTTGGGCCGGACTTCGGTCGCAAGACGCACCTCGACGAACATGCCGGCTTGGAGCTGGCGGCGACCGTTGGGAACCAGCGCCTTGACCAGAATGGTGCGCGCGGGCAGCTGGACCACGGGATCCACGAAATCAACGGTGCCCTGAAACTCCTGCCCGCTCAGCGACGCGACTCGGAACACGACCCGCTGGCCCCGGCCCAACCGGCTGGCATACCGCTCCGGCACGGCAAAGGCGATCCGCTGCGGGTTCACCGTTTGCAGAGTCGCCAGCTTGTCGCTGGTGGTCACGTAGTCGCCCAGACTGACGAACCGTTGACCCGAGGTTCCGCCGAACGGTGCCCGCACCGTGGTGCGCGCGAGGCGAACCTTCAGCAGATCGAGCTGGGCCTGGGCCATTCGCGACGTTGCCTCGGCGCGCTCCAGGTCGGCCGCGGACGAGGCGTTCTGTTCGGTGAGTTGCTGGGCCCGGGTCAGGGACTGGTTTGCCAAGTCACGATCGGCTTCGGCCCGCGCCACTTCGGCCTTCAGCTCCTGGTCGTCGATTCGAAACAGCGGCTGTCCCTGAGCCACTTCCGAACCCTCCCGCACCAGGATCTCGACCAACCGTCCCTCGACCTCGGGGCGGAGTTCGATCTGCTGTACCGGCTCGACTTGCCCGGTTGCGCTGATGGCGTCGACCACCGTGTCCTGCTTCGCCACGGCTGTCTCCACCGGCATCGCGGGAGCGCCGCCACCGGCGCCAGGACCGCCATTCCCCGCGGCGTCGGTTTTCTTCTTGCACGCTGGCAGCACGAGCAGCAGAAGGGGCACGAGGATTAGCCGCATCACAAACCTTCTCCAAGGCGTTCCGGGAACAGTCGCTGGCCCAGGATGCTCTCGAGTCCGGCGAGCGCCAGCAGGTTGGCATAGCGAGCCTGCACCAGAACAGCCTCGGCATCGCTCAGGCCATTCTGGGCGCTCAACAGGTCGATGATGGTGCTGGCGCCGGCCCGGTAGCGGACATCCTGCACCCGGTAGTTTTCCTGGGCGACGGCCACGGCTTCCGCGGCAAGATCGGTGGTGAAGCGCGCGGTTTCGTATCCCTCATATGCGAAAGTCACATCCCGCGCCGCGGCCCGCTCGAGATCGCCGCGCACCGCCTGGGACACCTCGTGTGCCGTGCGGGCCTGCTTGACTGCCAGCTCGCGCTGTCCATCGTCCCAGATGGGCAACCGTATACCCAGGTCCAGAGAAGAAAAATTCGCGGCGCTGGGAAACACCTTAGTGTCGAAGCGGGAATGACTCCCGGTGAGCGCGATGACCGGGAGGTAGGCACCCTGCTGTCCCTTGAGGAATGCCTTTGCCGCCCGTTCGTTGGCCCGAGCCACGCGGTACTCTGGTCCTTGTTCCAGAGCTTGGGTGATCGCGTCGGGCAGGGTGATAGGGAGGTCGGGCGCGGGCAGGGTGTCCAACGGAACCGCGTCGGCCGGTCCCGCGATCCCGATCCGACGACCCAACTCGAGGCGGGCCACCGACAGAGCAGTCTCCCGGAGCCGCACTCCGACGCGAGCGCGGGTGAATTCGAGCCGCGCTTCGAGCGAGTCGGTCTGCACCGCCGCGCCGGTTTCTA
The DNA here is from genome assembly GCA_035472975.1 of Gemmatimonadales bacterium. GTDB lineage: Bacteria > Gemmatimonadota > Gemmatimonadetes > Gemmatimonadales > GWC2-71-9 > DATBGE01. The sequence continues at coordinate 9,474 of DATIOP010000303.1, read as the reverse complement.
CCCGCGCGCGCGCTACCCCCAACTGCTCACTGGCTCGGTCCATCCGTTCCCTGGCCACCCGGGTGAGCTCCCCCTGGGCCAGCACGTCGTAGTACGCGGCCTCGGTCAGCATCGCCGCGGCAAATCGCTGCTGCATCTCGGAAGCGGAAGCCGCTTCAAGCTCGGCGCTGGTCCGGGAGAGATCGGTGAACTTCCTGACCGACAGCTCGTAACGCGCAGTGGCCTGGAACACGACCGACGTCGACTGGAGTCCGCCGGTGCCCAGGTTGAAGAAGGGTTGCGAGTACTTGGTGATGTCGAGACCCACCGACACCGACGGCAAGACGAAAACCAGCCGGGCGGCGGTCCGGGCCCATTCCGCTTCATTGACGAAGCCCAGGGACTGTACGTAGTCGGGATTGAGCTGGACGGAGCGCTGCAGGGCCTCCCGCAGAGTGACGCGGGGGATCGAATCCTGGGCTACCGGCGCGGCCTGAAGCAGGAGCAGCAGCGGCAGGATCACGACACCTCCTCGAGCGGAGCCACCGCCGGAACCCGGGCTTCCTTCCGGTGGCGGAGTCGATCGAGCAGGGTGTAGACGACGGGCACGAGGTAGAGTGTGAGAGCGGTGGAGAAGAACACGCCCCCGACGATGGCGTAGCCCAGCGGGCGGCGGCTGATCGAGCCGGCCCCGAGGCCCAGCGCAATTGGCACGGCGCTCGTGATGGTGGCCACCGAAGTCATGAGGATGGGCCGCAGCCGGATCCGGCCCGCTTCGAGCATTGCCTCCACCGGGTTCAGTCCTTTCTCCTGGAGCTGGTTGGCATACTCCACCAGCAGAATCGAGTTCTTGGTCACCAGTCCGATCAGCAGGATCATTCCGATCTGACTGTACAGGTTGATGGTAGAGCCCGCCAGCTTCAGGACGACGAGCGCGCCAGTCACCGCCAGCGGCACGGACAGCAGCACCGTGAACGGGTGGAGCAGCGATTCGAACTGCGAGGCAAGCACCATGAACACCACCAGCAGTGCCAGCATGAAGGCGAAGTAAAGCGATCCGCCGCTTTCCTCCAGCTCGCGCGACTCGCCGGCGAGGGCGGTAGTGCTGCCGCGCGGCAGGACTTCCTTGGCCAGGTTGTTGAGTGAGTCGATCGCTTCTCCCAGGGTAAAGCCGGGCGCCAGGCTCGCATCCATCGTGAAGTTGGCGATCCGGTTGTAGTGGTTGAGCTGTTTCGGCCCGACACCCTCGTCCACCCGAGTCACCGCGGAGAGCTGGACCAGCTGATCATTCCGGCCCCGGACATAGAGGCCGGAAACATCCGACGGGGTAGAGCGTTCGGTCGGATCGAGCTGCACCATCACGTCGTACAACTTGTTCTCCCGGGTAAAGGTGCTGACCTTGCGACCCCCCAGCATGGTCTGCAGGGTGCTGGCGATTGCCTCGACCGGCACGCCGAGATCCTCGGCCCGGTCGCGGTCGAAATGGATAGTTAGTTGCGGCTTGTTGACCCGGAGATCGGTATCGATGTTGACCAGCCCGGGAATCTGCCGCGCCCGGGTGACGAACGTGTCCATGGTTGCGCCCAGCACGGCGTAGTCGGGATTCTGCACCACGAACTGCACCGGCTTCCCGAATCCGCCGATCGCGGGGGGGTTAAAGGCGAAGGCGAAAAGGCCGGCAACGCCGAAGAACTGGGGCTGCACCTCGCCGATGATCTGCTCCACGGTGCGCTTGCGGTCCTTGTAGTCCTTGAGCTTGGTGAACACCAGACCGTTGTTCACTCCGCCGCCGAAGTTCACCACGCCGAAGTAACTCTCGACCTCCGGCACCTTGGAAATGATCTGCTCCACCTGCTTCTGGTATCCGTCGGTGAACGACAGTGACGAGCCTTCCGGGGCGATGGTCGCCGTCATGAACCACCCCTGATCGTCCGCCGGAATGAACTCCCGTTTGAGGCTATTGAAGAGCACCCAGGCCATCCCCGCTATGACGAACGCACCCAGGACTACGACCAGGCGGTGGCGTAGAGACCACGCCAGGGAACTGGTGTAACCCTCGGTCAGCTTGCGAAAGCCGTTTTCGAAGGCCTGATACAGGACGCCGTGCCGCTCCGGAACCCGGAGAACCTTGGCGCACAGCATCGGGGTTAGCGTCAGGGCCACGAAGCCCGAGATGATCACCGATCCCGCCACCGCGATGCCGAATTCGTTGAACAAACGCCCGGTATTACCCTGCAGGAAGGCGAGCGGAGTAAAGACCGCCACCAGTGAGATCGTAGTCGCGATGACTGCAAAGGCGATTTCCCGGGTGCCGTTGGTCGCCGCCACTTCGGGCGATTCGTGCAGCTCCTCCTGGTGACGGTAGGCGTTCTCAAGCACAATGATCGCGTCATCCACCACGATGCCAATGGCCAGGGTCAGAGCCAGCAGAGTCAGGTTATTGATGGAGAAGCCGAGGAAATACATCACCGCGAAGGTCGCGATGATTGACGTCGGAATCGCCAGGCCGGGGATGATCGTGGCCCGGAGATTTCTCAGGAACACGAAGATGATGATGATCACCAGTACCGCCGCGATCAGCAGCGTGTCCTGCGCCTCACTGATCGAGCGAGTTACGAATTCCGAGCCGTCGAACGCGGTCTCGATGGCGACACCCGGGGGAAGGGAGGCCTGGATCGCCGGCAATTCCTTCCGGATTTCCTGGGCGACCTGGATCAGGTTGGCCTTGGACTGCCGCACCACCCCGATAGCGACGGCCGAGTTTCCCTTGAATCGAAGCACGCTGCGGTCGTCCTGCGGTCCCAGCTCGACTCGGCCCAGATCCTTGAGCCGGACCGGCTGGCCGCCCTGGTCGGTGACCACCAGATCCTCGAATTCGAGCGGCGTCTTGAGCTCGCCAAGGGAGCGGACCGAGAACTCCCTACGATCGGATTCGATCCGGCCGGCCGGGACTTCGACATTGCGGCTTTGAATGGCGGATTCGACGTCCTGCACCGTCAGTCCGCGGGCCGCCATTTCTGGCGCCGAGAGCCAGACCCGCATGGAGAAACGGCGCTCGCCGAAGATCTGTGCACTGCCCACGCCGGATAGACTCTGCAGCCGGGCTTTTACCCGCCGATCGGCAATGTCAGAAAGCTGTAAGAGGTCGTAGTTGGCCCCCGAAAGCGCCATCCAGTAGAACGGCTGGGCGTCCGCCTCCTGCTTGGCGACCACCGGCTCTTCGATGTCGCGCGGCAGTCGGCCACGGACCCGGGAGACCTTGTCCCGGACGTCCTGGGACACCACATCGACGTTCTTATCGAGGGTGAACTCGAGGGTGATGTTGCTGAGCTGCTCGCCGCTTGAGCTGGTGAGAGTCCGCAGTCCGGCGACCGTGCTTAACTCCTCTTCCAGCACGTCGGTAACCGCCGATTCCACCACCTGAGGATCGGCTCCGGGCAACACGGTCGTGACCGATATGATGGGCGGATCTATGTCCGGGTAGTCCCGCACCGGAAGGCGGGTATACCCGATGATACCGAAGACGACCAGCCCGACACTCAGCATGCTGGTGAGCACCGGGCGCCTGATGGACACATCCGACAGCTTCATCGGATCACCACACTTCGTAATGGAGGAGACGGCCGGGGGCCGAACGGGCTACTTGGTACGCGGAACGACTGCCTGACGTTGCGGAGTCCAGCAGGTTTCACGCGAGGGGATCAACGTACTATTGTTCAACCATGGGAGTCAAACTGAATGCGCGCCAGCAGGCACAACTCGCCTACCTCCAGGGACTGACCCAGAGGTTCCAGAAAATCCACAGCACCATCGAGCTTATGGCCAACATGCAGGCCGACGAGAGCGTGGTGCGTTCTTTCGGTCGCACCCTGGATGAAATCAAGTCGGGGGCCGGTCAGATGAGCCTCAACGGCCTGGCCGAAACCGCCGGCCTGATGAGTACCATGGCGCGCCGCGGTGGCGGGCAGCAGATGAAGATCCGGGGACTCCGGGAGCTGTTTGGAAGCCTGAAAATCAACTACGACGCGGCGGTTAAGGCGGCGAGTGCGGCGGAAGGGGCGGGCGCGGAGGAGGAGAAGCCGTAAGCCTCAGGCCACAAGCTACTGGTTGCGATTACTTGACGTTCCCCGGCTCGAAAACTTCGTGGCCCTTCTTGCGTAGGTAATCGTCGATCGGCTTCCCCGCCATCAGCAGGATCATCCCGTGGATCAGGACACCGATAAGCAGCGACACGAAGGTCAGGGCCATGAGCACGCCGCCGGCACCGATTGCGGCGAAAATGCGACCGATGATTTCCATCGTCTACTCCGGGATCAGGGCTCGAGGCGAGACATAGCTTAGCCGGTTCCCGGCGAGGATTCAACATTTCGGACCCCCACCCCCCGTGCCGTCAGTGAGACCAGCCATGCGCGCCATAACCGCAGTCCTGATCAGCAGCTTCGTCGCCACGACGCTCAATGCCCAGGAGCATGATCACAGCATGGCGATCGACGGGGGCGGCAAGTTTCCCCCCGGCTGGATGGTCCGCACCGACGAAAATGCCCCCGCCACCACGGTGAAGTTCGAGGCAATGCCTCCCGGCTGGCACATCACGACCGGCAGCTCGACCATTATCTACCGCCCGGTTGACCAGGCCAAGACCCAGTACAGCGTGAGGTCCCAGATGCACCTGTTTCCCAGCAAGGGATCGCACGAGGAAGCCTTCGGATTGTTCATCGGTGGGCAGAACCTGGACGGGGCGGGCGAGCGCTACACCTACTTCCTGATTCGGGGCGACGGCACCTTCAAGGTGAAGCGGCGGAACGGTGCGGAAACCACCGACCTCACCAAGGACTGGACGCCGAGTCCGGTGGTCAAGATGGTCTCCAGCGACGGATCGGTGGCCAACAACCTTGCGCTGCAGGTTGTTAAGGGGAAGGTGAGTTTCCTGGTCAACGGGCAGGTCGTCTACTCAGTAGCCGCAGACAGCGTGGATACCGATGGAATCGTGGGACTCAGAATGAATCACAACCTGAGTGTGCACGTGGAGAATCTGGATATTGGGAGGATGTGAGAGGGCGGGAGGGCGGTAGGGCGGGACGACGGACGGGGCGGACAGGGCGGACAGGGCGACCCGAGAAGCTAGCGAGGGCCCAGAGCCTGGACCGCTGCGTCGCGGACCTGCCCGTCAGCCTCAGCCGCGATCCGGGAGAGGGCCTGTCGCGAGGCCTCGGTCCTTGCACTAGCAAGCGCACTAACCACTTCGAGTCGCTCGGACGTCGGGCGGCCGCGGCCCAGCAGCCCTCGCCGCTCGGTCGCGACCTTGACCAGTACCGCCCGGGCCTCCGGCGCATCGATTCCCGCGAGCGCCTGAAGCAGCTCCACCCGCACCGTGTGATCCTTTTCCTGATCCAGAGCTGCGAGAAGCGGCATTGCGATGGCGCCAGAGTGGCGGCCGGCCAGCGCCTTTCCGGCATGCGCGCGGGTGCGGGGCGAGGGATGGTTCAGCAGCTGGCGCAATCCGTCGACCACGCGTTTGTCGCGGAAGCGGGCTAGCGCGTCGATGACCGCCAGCCGTACCCGTTCGTCGGGGTGATTTGCCCGGGCAACCAACAGTGGGATCGCGCGAGCGTTGCCCATGCGTCCCAGGACGTCTGCGGCGAGCCGGAGATCACTCCAGCGCTCGTTGGAAAGCAAGGCGACGGCCAGTGGATAGGCATCCGGCATGCCTCCCAGCGCATCCAGCAGGAATGCTCGGGGCCCGATCGCCTCCGCCGCACGAAGATTTTCCAGGATCAACTCCGCGGCATCCAGACCGGCCCACCGGAGCAGCTCCACGGTACGAGGCTGTTCCTCGCTCACCCGGTACGCCTGCTCGATCAACGCCTGTAGCACTGGACGTAACAGGATGCGGCGGAGCGCGATACCATACCCGCGCCGCTCTTCTTCCGGCATCCCGGCGTGGAGACGGAGAACAGCCTGAGCGTTGTGCAGCACCTCGAGCCACGCGCCCCGTCGCACGGAGGTTTGGACCAGGTCCAGCAGTTGACGAAGGGTTGCCGCCAGGCGGTGGCTGGTACGGATCCGATCGGTGAGCACGGGGGGCGTATCGCCCGGGAAAGTCCGCTCGGGGATCACGGTGAAACGCGCCCCGTCATCTCCATGCGCGGCTTCGAGGATCTGACCGATTGTCGGGATCAGATCAACCTGGACGCCGGGCGTGCTGGGAAGCGGTCCGTCGTCTTCGGCCAGCGCCCGAGCCAGGGCCAGGAGATCATCCCGACTGGCTCCCGCCGCGACCCGAATCGCGTCAACTCCCCGGGAAAGAAGCCGGCCCTTGAGGTCGTCCCCATCGAGAGACCAGGTGTTTTCGATGCCGGCCTCGAGAACGGCTGGGGTGTTTGCCACCCTACCCGCGACCCTGTCGAGTGCCGTGGCACATGCGGCGTGGTCGCCGGGGTGCGCCCTCACTTGACTGACGAGGTCACCCAGAGTTTGCTCGAAAGTTTCTGCGGCTGGCCCGGCGGGGAGTTCATCCATGGATGGCTCAACGTGGGGTTTGGCACTCGGTTAGTCAACCTGCCAACAGCCTCGTTGCCCCTTGCTTGACAGGCTCAAGCGCCCCCGATAGATATCGCTATGTCCTTACCTGACAATCGAAAGGCAATCTTTCTCAATCCGTTCGGCTAAACCCGACGGGCGGCGTGTGTCAGGTCCCGGACCAACGGTCCGACGCCGGTCCGCTCGGGTGAGGGCGGGCCGGTTCTTTGTTCACTTCCCTGAGGAGACCACATGAGACGCTCGTTCATCGTCGGAGGGGCCGTCCTCGGCCTAGCCCTTGGGTTCGCGGGTTCCGCCACGGCCCAGGTGACGCTCGGCGCAGACGCTGCTTTCAACAGCGCCTACGTTTGGCGTGGGTTGTCGTTGACCAACAACTTCGTGATTCAGCCCGATCTCTATCTGTCAATCCCGATCTCGTCGACCGCTCTCACGGTCGGTGGGTGGGCAAACATCGAGCCCAGCAAGTACAACAATGTGCCCGATGACATCAGTGAGGGCGGCGGACTTGCCGGGCCCGATCTGACAGAATTCGACTGGTGGGCGGAATTGGGTATCCCGATCGGAAAGGTCACCCTCACGCCTGGTGCAACCGGCTACATCTATCCCAACGATGGCGGGCTGACCACGGACAACAACACGATCGAAGTCTACGGGAAGCTCTCGGCCGATATCTTCCTGAACCCCAAGCTCAACATCTACTACGACGTGGACAAGATCAAAGGCGCCTACATCGAGGCGGCTGTTTCACACGACATTCCCCTGTCCGCCGAGCTGCCGCTCACCATCGGTGCTCTGGCGGGCTTCAGCGCCGGGCAGGAAGTCAACACGAGCGATCCGAGCGAGCTGGCCAACTTTAACGAGAGCGGTCTCACACACCTCGACTTTTCGCTGGCCCTGCCCTTCTCGGCAGGACCGCTGTCCATCGCGCCTCAGTTCCACTTCCTGGTCAACAACGACGAGTTCGTTAAGATCACCAAGACCACCAGCGGACCGACTGGCGTGAACCAGGAAGACACCAAGATCTGGTTCGGCGCGACCATCAGCTGGAGCCATGATTTCGGCGGCAGCGAGGAAGCGTCGGAGTAGAAACAAGTAAGAAGTAAGATGCAAGAAGTAAGAAGTAAGAAGTGAGAAGTGAGAAGTGAGAAGGGGTGGCGGGCCGGCATCAGCGGCTCAACCACCCCTTCCTTTTTTACGTCTCACGTCTCACGTCTTACTTCTCACGCTTTTTCCATCTCCTTAAACGTGTCCTCCAACCTGTCCAGCATCTCCTTCAGCAGTTCCATCGGGATGCCGAGGGCTGGCTCGATTCGGATCGTGCGGGCCTTGGAGTAGGTACCTGCCACCAGCACGCCCCGCTTGAAGAGACCGGAGGCGCACTTCCAGCCGATCGGATCGCTGTGAAATTCCATTCCGATCAACAGGCCCTTGCCGTGGACGTCGCTCAGAATCTGGGGGAACCGCTGCATCAGCCCGCGCAGCTCGGTGAGGAGGTAGTCTCCCTTCATCGCAGCCTGGCCCGGCAGATCTTCCTCCAACGTCACCTGAATCGCAGCGATTCCCGCCGCACAGGCAATCGGATTCCCCCCGAAGGTCGTCGAGTGGATGATCGGATTGGGGATCAGCACCTCCCAGATCTCGGGAGTCGAGATGAACGCGGAAAGCGGCATGACGCCGCCGCCGATCGACTTGCCGACACAGAGGATGTCGGGCTGGACGTCCCAGTGGTCCACACCCCAGAGCCGGCCGGTGCGACCCATACCGGTCTGGATCTCGTCGGCCACCATGAGAGTGCCGAAGCGGGTGCAGAGATCGCGCACCCGCGGCAGGTAATCATCAGGAGGAACCACGCCGCCCGCCTCGCCCTGCACCGGCTCGACCACGAACGCCGCGATTGGCGTGCCGACCTGTTCTGACTTGGCCAGCTCCGCTTCGAGCGCCTCGGCATCTCCGTAAGGCACGAAGCGTACGTCCTGCAGACCGCCCAGGAACGGCTCCCGGAATGAGGCCTTTCCCATCAGCGACAGCGAGCCCATCGACTTCCCGTGAAAGCCACCCAGTGTGGACACGAAGGTATTTCGCCGGGTGTGAAGACGCGCCAGCTTGATCGCGCCTTCGATGGCATCGGTTCCGTTGTTGATGAAGAAACAGTTCTGGAGCCCTCCCGGAGTGACCGCCGAGAGCAACCGGGCAAGTGCTGCCCGCCACGGCTCCAGCAGCTCCTGGCTGTTGAGCGCCATGCGCTGCATCTGATCGGTCACCGCCTTCACGATCTTCGGGTGATTGATCCCCGCGCTGAAGATGCCGTATCCGCCCAGGCAGTCGATGTATTCCCGGCCCAGGAGATCCCGCAGCAAGGAACCCTGGCCCGACCATTCCAGCGCCGCGAACTGTCCGGCCTCGGTGACCGACTTGCGGTAGCCGATAAACCCGCGGTTGACGTACTGCTCGTAGGCCTCCACCGTCTCGGTGATGAAGGCCTGCTTCTCCTCCAGCGACATCTCCTGACCGCCAATGAGCCGGAGATAGCGCTCGCTCTGCTTCAGGACCTCACTGTCGGGCAACCGCACTCGATCCTCCCTGCTATGCGTTCTTGATCTCGCTCCAGACCTGATCCCACAGTGCGGCCGCCGCACCCAGGTCCTTCTGATATTCAAGGCGCTTCATTTCCTCCGCCGTCGGGAACGGGACCGGGTTGGTCATCTTCTCCATGGCACCCTGGTTAGGCGTTCCGTAGCCGGTGAAGTTTGAGATGGCGGCACCCACTTCCGGCCGAAGGACGTAGTTCATGAACTCATGTGCCGCCCGCTTGTGTTGGGCGGAGCTGGTCAAGGCCAGGTTATCGGTCCAGATGGTGCAGCCTTCCTTGGGAAGCCGGTAGTCCAGATTGGGCTGCTTTGCCCGCGCCTGCGCAGTATCGCCGTTCCACAGTTGGGCGAGCCATACCTCACCCGA
>DATIOP010000302.1:0-6922 GCA_035472975.1 Gemmatimonadales bacterium | reverse complement strand
CCGACCTGGAGGAGAAACTCTCCGCCGCCAAGGATCGCCGGACCCGCATGGTGATCACCGATGGGGTGTTCTCGATGGAGGGTGCCATCGCCCGATTGCCGGACATCATCGAGATTTGCCGCCGCCATCGGGCCACCCTCGTGGTGGACGATTCGCACGGAACCGGGGTCCTGGGCAAGACCGGCAGGGGGACCCCCGAGCATTTCGGAATGGTAGGAGAAGTGGACATGATAACCTCGACCCTGGGGAAGGCCCTGGGTGGGGCGGCTGGTGGCTTCGCGGCAGCTACCGAGGCGGTCTGCGACTATCTGACGCAGCGCGCCAGACCTCAGCTCTTCTCCAATGCCCTCCCCCCGACCGTCGCGGCCAGCGCCTTGGCCAGCATCCAATACCTCGAAAAGCACCCCGAGCTGGTCGAGAATCTGCGCCAGAATTCCCGCTATTTCCGCGAACAGCTTCTCGCCTCAGGCTTCAAGCCGCTGCCCGGTGAGACTCCCATTATCCCCGTAATCCTAGGGGAAACCGCCCGGGCGATCGACATGAGCCGTCAACTCTTGGAGGAGGGTGTCTTCGTAACTGGGTTCGGATATCCCGTGGTTCCGCAGGGCCAAGCCAGGATCCGATGTCAGATCTCTGCCGCGCACACCAAGGCCGATTTAGACCAGGCCTTGGACGCCATCCGGAAGGTTGGCCGACGCCTTGCCATAGTGTGAGGCGTCACCATTTGAGCGGTATCGGTATTCGTTCGGTGGTGTCAAGAGATCGTCGGCTGGCAAAAGTTCAAGTAGTTTATTAACCTAGTTGCCCAAGCCGAAACAACGAAATAATCTAGGGCATCAGTAAGGCATCAGGAATCAGCGATTTCTGAGGCCCGATCAGATGCCAGCAAGGGGCGGATTGCCCCCCTTGCCAAGTGCCGCCGAAATCCCAGGAGGTATCGTGATGCGCATGCTCAGTCGCATCATCCCGGTGGTCGCGCTGGCTGCTCTTACCCTGTCGCCCGGCTTGGGTGCCCAGGAGAAGAGGAGTGGGGACGCCTTTAGTTGGTATATCGGCCCCCAGGGCGGGACCATCATCTTCGAGACGCCTAATCAGACCAAGGGCGCTATCCCCTCGGTCGGCGGGCACTTTCTGATCATGGCTCGGCGGACCGGCCTCCTGCTCTCGTTCGATGAGGGCATCGCGCAGGATCAGAAGACTTCCTTCGCTGATCCCAGCGCCCCGGGCGGAGTGCGGAGCGTCACCTTCAATGATCTGCGCAAGTACTCGGCGATTCTCGTCGCCTACCCCCTTCGCGGCCATCTGCAGCCGTTCCTGGGCGTGGGTCTCGGAATCCTCCAGACTGGCAACGAGTACCCCCAGAACACGGTAACCCAGGTCGAGAAGGACAGCTTGACCGCGGTGGCGAACTCTCTGGGCAGCTATGGATTCGGAACCGGGCTCATCGGCCTGCAGGCAAAGGCTGGCGGAGTTGCGCTCTTCGGTCAGGCCCAGGTCATGACGGGACCCGGCTCGGGCAAACTGCTGACCGGAGCTTCCTTCGCCTTCGCCGGCGGTATCCGGATCAGCCTCGGCTCGGCTCGCGAGGACGTGACCAGCGGGTACTAGTCAGACCTAAGCGCTGAACATGAAGCGGGGGCGATCAACCATCGCCCCCGCTTTTCTTTGCTGGTAACTAGCGAATCCGTCGCCCCGATACCCATGGTGAGCCGCGGATCGCAAAGCGAAGCGGCCAGTCGGCAGCCTTGGTGAGCCCGATTCGAGGCGTTGTGGCAATCGACTCCTCGGCAGGCAGCTCGCCCGGAACGATCACGATTGGGGCCTTGGGCATCGAATGGCCATCGAGCGCCCGGGTGATCCCCATCGCCTGAGTTAGCCGCCCGGGTCCGGAGCATAGCGCCCGGTCAGGTACTCCTCCTCGGCGACGCTGCATTGCGGGCAGTCCCTCGATCGGCTCCAGCGCTCGAATCAGAATCGCGGACCCCAAGCCTGGCGGTCCCGCCACCAGATTGGCGCACCAATGCATCCCGTAGGACAGATACACATACCAGCTTCCTATGGGCCCGTAGAGAGACTCGTTCTGCCGATGGCGACGATAGGCATAGGCGTGCGAAGCAGGATCCTCAGCGCCGAGATATGCCTCTACCTCGACGATCCGTCCGACCGTGCGAACTCCCCTGAGGTTCGAGACCAGCCGCGCACCCAATAGCTCGCGCGCGACGTCAATCGTATGCCTCCTGAAAAAGGCAACGGGCAGCGGAGCTGCCCGTTGAATCCGATTCACTCCGCCGCCTTCCGGGTTCGAGGTCGGCTGGCCTTCTTGCGCGTCGGGGAAGGAGCCTCCCCCTCCGTTGCGGGAGTTGCCTTGGACTTTGTTCGGCGGGATCGGGCGGGCTTCGCAGTTGGCGCCGCGGGCTCCTGCGTCGGGGGAGTCTCGTCAAGGCTGACGACCCCAACCATCGGGATCTCACGGCTTGCTGCAGGAAGGCGGGACCCCCGACGGAATCGCACCCCACCCCGGGCCGACCCATTGCTCGGTCCGCCGGCCGGCTGGGCCTGCTCCTGAGGGCCTTCCGGAACCGGACGCTCGGCGGTGATCAGCAGTTGGCCCTCGGACGGCCGCGAGAGCACTTCGTACTCGTCATCGGCAATCTTTCTCACGTCGGCAACTTCGGCATCGTGGGCCTGACGAAGCAACCGGTGGAAGCGCGCGGGCTCGATCAGCGGGTCCATCCGGCCGTTCAGCGCGGCCATCCTCAGGCGAAGGGACTCATGCTCTACCGGCCGCGGCAGCTCAGACAGAGCACGGCGCATGAGGTCGAAGGCGCTCGCCAGCGTGAGACCGTTGGTACGAGCCGCGGGAGCAGGTGCAGGCACCGGCCCGGGCACGGTGGTCGGCTCCGCCGACGACCTGGGCTCATCCCGTCGCCCGCCCCGCCCACGTCCCCTGCCCCGTCCCCGAGCGCGGCCAGCGCGTTCGCCATTGGGAGCGGTTGCCTCCGTCGCTGGCGCTACGGGCGAGGCTGCTTCGGCAAGCGGGGCAACCTCATACTGACCGTTGTCCATCTTGCTCACCCGGAGCAGGCCCTTCTGCCCGGCTTCGACCACGAACTTGCTGAACCGGTTGAAGCCCGCGTTCTTCTCATCGAAGTTCGGGTCGATCTGCTGCATGACCTGCTTGAGCCGGTCTGAGCGCATCACGTCGTGATTCTGCGCCATCATTGCGACGGCATCCTTGACCAGAACCCAAGGGTCTCGCTGAGCCGAGGGGAGATCGGTCTCCTTGGTCAGCCCGGCCAGATCGCTGTAGCTGTAGTACTCGTCACAGTTCTGGATCAGGAGGTCACTCGCCGATTCCCGGATCCCGACGCCGATCACGTACTTCCCGTACTCCTTCAGTTTGATCACCAGCATCGAAAAGTCGCTGTCACCCGAGAGCAGGATGAAGGTGCCTATCTCGGGACGGGTAAAGACCAGCTCGATGGCGTCGATCGCAAGCCGAATGTCGGTCGCATTCTTCTTGTTGGTGCCGAAAGCCGGCGCGAAGATGAGATCGATCGACGATTCGGAGAGCGGTACGATGTACTGCGGGTAGCGGCGCCAGTCGGCGTACGCCCGCTGTACCGCGACCTTCCCCTTGATCAGGTCGCTGCTGACCAGCGTCTTCAGTTCTTTGGTGAGGTCCGAACGGATGCCGAGCGTGACGTTGTCGAAGTCGATCAGAAGGGCGGCGTTGGGAGCGTGCAGGGGCGGTTCGCCCCCGCGGATGCTACGGATAGGTGGCTTATTCACGAGAAGTTGAACTCCAGCTTCCTCGCGTCTCTGGCGCTGCTACGGAGATCTTCCCGGACCCGGAACTTCGGGAGGTCGCCGGCCGCAGAGAGACGCTTGGAGAATCCTGAACGGCGGCACAATGCCGCGGGGCGCGAACCCCCGGATGACGGCATTGCCGCACATGATGGTCTCGACCAAATGGAGGCTTCGCGAGGGGTCGGCCGGGTCGCCGATTGTCGCGGACTCTGGGCGGGTCGGCCGGTCCGGGTGTGCCAGTCGCGAGGGCCGGATCAAGTGGAGCCCCATGGCTCCCGAGTCGGCGTCTCGCGTCTGTGCGGGGAACAATCTATCGACGCGCCCCCGCTGCTGGTAGGGCGGAGTGCTCGACCAGTGCTGCGGCAACGCGCTCCCCTGCCCGGCCGTCCCAGCCTTCAGGGCGTCCCGGCCGGAAGCTTCCGTTGCCCAGGCGGGAGAGCACGTCGGCCACGGCGGCGTTGATCGCGGAACGAGTTGAGGGGACGAGGCGGTTCGTCCCTTCGGTGACGGTGACTGGACGTTCGGTATTGGGCCGGGCGGTGAGACAGGGTACTCCGAGGACCGTGGTCTCTTCCTGAAGCCCTCCGGAGTCGGTGAGTACCAGGCTCGCTTTCTCCACGAGGGACAGGGCTTCCAGATATCCCAGCGGCTCGAGCAGAGTCACCCGCCGCGCGATGTCGCTGAGGCCAAAATCCTGGATTCTCTGTCGGGTCCTCGGATGTATGGGGAACACGACCGGCATCTGGCCCGCGAGATCATCCAGGGCCTTCAACAGTTCGGAAAGGGTTTCCCGTTGATCAACGTTCGATGGCCGGTGGAGGGTCACGAACGCATAGGGCTTTGCCGCCACTCCATAGGTCTCTGGTGCCCGAAGCTCCCGGGCTCGGCTCTGGAGGCGCAGTAGCGTGTCAACCATCACGTTTCCGACGAAGCGGATCCGCTCCGGAGCGATGCCTTCCTCACCCAGATTGGCGTCACCGTCGCGGCTGGGTGTGAGGCAGAGGTCAGCCAGTTGGTCGGTCAGGATGCGGTTGATCTCTTCCGGCATCTCCCGGTCCCGGCTGCGCAGCCCAGCCTCGACGTGTGCAACCCTCACTCTCTTCTTGGACGCGACGAGGGCACAGGCCACGGTTGAGTTCACGTCCCCATAGACCACGACCCAATCGGGCTTGAGCCGATCGAGAACCGGCTCGAACTCGATCATGATCCGCCCGGTCTGAACCGCGTGGCTGGCCGACCCTACCCCCAAGTTGACTTCGGGCTCCGGGAGCTCAAGGTCGGCGAAGAAGCTCTCGCTCATCGCCGCGTCGTAGTGCTGGCCGGTGTGGATCAGCCACTGTCGGGTGCCAGGCAATGCAGCGGCGGCGCGGAGCACCGGGGCGACCTTCATGAAGTTCGGCCGAGCCCCGACAACATGAAGCAGGCTGGTCATCAGTGATCGTCTGCCAGAGGGAGGGCAAGCTCGAAGTAGAACCGGGTCCCGAAGTCGGGTGCAGTTTCCACCCGAAGGGTTGAGCGCATCGCCTCGACCAGCTTCCGGCAAATCGACAGACCGAGTCCGGCGCCGGAGAACGCGTACTCGCCCTGCTTCTGACGCCGGCGGAAAGGCTCGAACAGCGTCAGCATCGCCTGCGAGGGAATCCCGCGCCCGGTATCCCGCACCGAGAACTCAACTCGGGTGTCGTCCAGCTGTTTGCCGGCCACCTCGACAAACCCTTCCGAGGTGAACTTTAGTGCGTTGGTCGTCAGGTTGAGCAGGACCCGCGATAGCGCGACCGGGTGACCCACCCGGAAGTCCGACTCCGGAGCTTCCAGCCGCACCGTCAGGCCCTTCTCTTCCGCGATGGGCTGCACGATGTCCCTCACCGATTCCAAAATGTCGCTGATGGAAAAGGGAATCGGATCCAGATCCACGAGGCGGTCACCGCCCCGCGCCAGCTCGATGACGTCGCTCGCGAGAGAGCTGAGACCAAACGCCGCGCTGTAGATCAGGCCGAGCTGGCGCTCCTGCACGGCATTGATGTTTCCGCTCCGCCCCCGTTGCAGGGTCTCCGCCAGGAACAGGATCGAGGTCAGTGGCGACCGGAGGTCGTGCGCGACCTCCACCACCAGCTCCAGACCATCGGGTCCCGACAGGCGATCGGCGAAGTGCTGCGCCCAGTCCGGCTCCAGCCGGGCGTGCACCTGTTCGATGGCACCGAGGACCGTGAGGATGGATTTGCTGTCGGGAGGTTCGGGATCCCGCCGGATTCTTTCCAGCAGCTCACGGCGGATCAGTTCGAGAAGGCGGCGGGTCAGGACGGTGCGAGGAACCTCGTCCGTCAACGCGCCGCCGCCGTCGGCGGCGGCGCGAATCGCCCCGGCGAGTTGCACCAGATGGGTGCGAACTTCCTCCTGGGCTGGGCTGTCTTCGACGACCTGTTGCCATCCGGCCTCGACGTGGCTCACGGCCTCGTCGAGTGAGCGCCATACGGTCACTCAGGCGTCCCCGAAAGCTCGTCGCGATGGAAGCTGTGCTTGTCCATGAGGCGGTAGAGAGTCGTCCGATCGATGCTGGCCAGCCGCGCCGCCTTCGACATGTTGCCGCCGGCCCGGCCGATCAGCCGGGTGAGATACTCTTTCTCGAATTGTGCGACGATTCGGTCCTTGGCCAGGTGATAGGCATCGTCCATTACCGCGGTGGAAACGACGCCGTCGGACGGCCATTCGCTGGCATCTTCATAGATTGGAATATCGTTGGGCTGGATGACCTGATCGGGTTCCGCCAGCACCGCCACATGCTCGATGACGTTCTGCAACTCCCGGACGTTGCCCCGCCAGGGCCGGGAGCGGAGGAACACGATGCTCGCCTCGCTCAGCTTGGGCACCCGATCGCCCATCTGGCGGTGGCGTTGCCAGTAGTAGGTCAGGAAGTGATTGGCGAGCAGCGGAATGTCTTCCGGCCGCTTGCGCAAAGGCGGCAACTTGATCGGAACGACCCGCAAGCGATAGAACAGGTCTCCCCGCAGGACGCCTGAGCCATCCACAACCGCATGCCGGTCATCGTCGATCGAGAAGATTTCGACCTCTGGCTGGACCCCAAAATCGAGGATGCGGCCAAGCTCCAGCCCCT
>DATIOP010000301.1:0-5032 GCA_035472975.1 Gemmatimonadales bacterium | reverse complement strand
ATCCAGAGCACATTACCGGCCTGCTCGAGGGTGCTGATCCCGAGGCGGCGCCCGTCGGGCGAAAGGGCCAGGCTGCTGACGCGCGCCGTCCAGTCGGGATCCAGCACGCGAGCCTTGCCGGTCCGATCCACCCGTGCGATGGTCGCATCGGTTCCCGTCTGATTGGCGGCGAGGTAGATGAGCGTCCCATCATTGGCCACGGCCAGCTCGGGCGTGATGCCGAGTTCGAGCTGAACCGCGCTCTGCACCACGACGGGTGGATTGGTATATCGCAGCTTGCCGAGATCAAAATGTCCCGCCACCACGTTGCCATCCTGCTGCACCGCGAGGAGATCCCCGGTGGGGAGGTAGAAGCCCCGTGAGGCGTTGGGAAGGATGGTGTCCTGTGCCAGCGTTTTCAGATTCATGGCCATCAGGTTCATCCGCGAGCAGTTGTTGCTGCACTCGGTAATCAGGATGACATCCTTGACCGGCAGCGCGGTGGGAAAGGCCCAGCCGAAGCTGATGGGCGGTGGTACGACCCGGGAAACCTGCCCGCCGGCCGCCGGCACGGTGAGGATCTCGAACGACTGGTTGGTGAAGACGATCCGCCCGTCATCCAGCCAGGTTCCGCTGGCCAGCTCATTGGCCGCCGCATCCGCGACGAGCACCGGACTTCCCCCGGCGACCGGCACCTTGAAGATCTTTTTGCCGGTGGTGTAAGCCACCCAGCGACCGTCGGGCGAAAAGAATGGCCCATCCGCTCCGTCGGTCCCTTCGAGCAGCCGCGGCGTAAGATTCCCGCGCTCCCGGACCATGAGGCGGGTAGGCGTGCCCGGACTCTCCGTGACATAGACCAGCGAGGAGCCGTCGGGAGCCACCGCGATGGCGCTGCCGTAGTAGCTGAGGTGATTGACCCGGAGTTCCGGCAGGTCGAGCGTGAGTCGGGTGACGGGGCCGGTGGGGTGATGTGCGGCGCGCCAGGCGAAGAAGACCGCGGCCAGCGAGGTGAGGGCAAGTGCGCCGTACAGCGCGGCTCGGCGGCTTGGCGGCTCGGCGGCTCGGCGGCTCGACGCCTCGGCCGCTCGGCCTTTCGCGCTCCTGCTCTCCCCATTCAACGCCGCCGAAAACTCGGCTGCACTCCCGAACCGGTCGGCCGGCAGCTTCTCCAGCGCGGTCAGCACCGCATCCTCGACGGCCGGTGAGATCCGATCCCGCCGCGCGATGAGCGAGGCCGGCTTCTCGGTCATCACCTTTGCCACGATCGATTGCGCCGTGGGCCCCGTGAACGGCGGCTCGCCGAGCAGCATCTCGTAGGTCATGGCACCGAGGGCATAAACGTCGGATCGGGCGGTGATCTCCCGCTCTCCCATCGCCTGCTCGGGGCTCATGTAGGTCGGAGTACCGAGCGACATCCCGGTCTCCGTCATCCGGCTGCCGCCCGCCTTGCTTGCGGCCAGTGCGATTCCGAAGTCGGCCACCAGCGCGCGCCCGTCGTGCAGCAGGACGTTCTCGGGTTTGATGTCGCGATGGATAACGTTGTGGCGGTGGGCATAGTCCAACGCACTCGCGACTTCGGTCGCGATGCGGAGCGCATCCCCAATCGGGAGCTGTTTCTCGCGATTCAACCGGTCGCGGAGCGACTCA
Source organism: Gemmatimonadales bacterium (assembly GCA_035472975.1). Taxonomy (GTDB): domain Bacteria; phylum Gemmatimonadota; class Gemmatimonadetes; order Gemmatimonadales; family GWC2-71-9; genus DATBGE01. Next base: position 3,406 of record DATIOP010000301.1, on the reverse strand, counting down.
CCCTCGATCAGCGGCATGACGTAGAACAGGAAGTCGTCCGCCCGCTCGTCCCCGTTACCGCCGGTCCGCCCACTGTCGAACAACGGCAGAATGTGCGGATGCTGCAGGTTCGCCGTGGTTTTGATCTCGCTCAGAAATCGCTCGGCGCCGATCACAGCCGCGAGTTCCGGTCGCAGCACCTTAACCGCGACCTTTCGCTCGTGCTTCAGGTCCTGGGCGAGGTACACCGTGGCCATGCCGCCCTGGCCCAGCTCCCGCTCGATGCGGTAGCGGTCGGCGAGGGCGGCGGCGAGACGCGAGGGGGAATCGGGCATGATGCTCCACGTGATTGATCAGCTGCCGGTCCGCGGCTGAAGCCGCGACTCGCCTGGTGTCACTGAAGTGACCCTTGGCTTCCAAGTCCTGTCGCTTTAGCGACAATAGCCGAGTCGTCGCTTCAGCGACGGACCGGCGTACCGTGCCGCCCTGGCCCAGCTCCCGCTCGATGCGGTAGCGGTCTGAGAGGGCGGCGGTGAGTCGAGAGTCGATGGTCAATGGTCGATGGTCAGTGATTGCCGATTGCTGATTGCTGATTGCCGATTAGTCCGCGCCGAGCCACCGAGCCCTTCATTGCCTGGCTGCGCCTGAAGTCGCCGGCCGGAACCGCCAGAGCGTCGATTGCAGGCCCAGCGCGAAATAGACGACACGGCCGTCCGGGCTCCAGCCCCCCTTCATATCGAAGCTGGTGCTCGGCGGGAGGAGTTCGAGTTTTCCGGTCTTGGGGTCGAGGATGGCGGCAGGCCAGAACCATGATGATGGAGGTGCTACCTGGAGCACCAGCCGTCCGTCCCTGCCTACCGCGTTCGAGGCCAGGTAAACTCCGGATGCCACCCGTATGTCGCTGTGCACCTCGATTTCACTCTCCTGGCTGCCGTCGACCGGAACCCGAAACAGCCGCACCTGACTCGCGTCATCCACCTCGACAATGAGGTAGCGGCCGTCTGGATCTACGGCTACTGCGTCCCCATTGCGAATCTTGCGCGGCTCGCCGCCGCCACTCGGGATCGCCCAGACTACAGCGGATGCCACGTAGTAGACGATTTTCCCATCAGACGACCCGGCGACACTGTAGGAATTGAGTCCTGGGAAGCGGTGAATGAGCTGGCCCGTGGCGACCGAAGCGATCGCCAGCGTCTGATTCGCGCCGGTGCCCAGCCTCAGAAGGACCTGGTCCTTGCCGAGCAGTGCCAGCGGCCCCTCGGTCTGTTCGGCGGTGCCCATGAACGGGGCGGCGTCCTTGCCCGGTGCGATCGCCATGACGCGTGACCCTGCGCCGGAGAGGACCGACAGCAGGGTGCGACCGTCCGGTAGCGGCAACACTGTGGTTGCCGAGCGGTTCGAGAGAGTCGGGATCGGCTGCGATTCGCTTCGGTGATCCGATGGCGCATACCAGTGCAGTTCGGTTGGCCGGGTGTATTGGTCGAAATACAGACTGGCGTCAGGGCCTACATCGATCTCGAACGTCGGGCTGGTGAGCGAGGCGAGAGATTGCATCCGGCCGGAGCCGTCGGCGGCGACGGCGATGATCCTGTTCAGCCCGCCGCTGGGGGAGGCCACGACGACCCAGCGGGGATCGTGCGAGATGGCAACTGAGAGAACCGGGAGATTCGCCGAATCCGGAAGCAGTCGCCGAACCCGGTTGCTGACGAGGTTAATCACCGAGAGATGGTTGGCGGAGTCCTTCTGGCTGGCCGGCCTTCCGAGGAAGACGGCTTCGCTGCCATTGGCCAACCCGCGAAAGACGGTGCCCGGGCTGGCGGGGCAGAGCGCATCGAGCGTGTCGATCCGCCCGTTTTCGGGCCAGAACCGGTACATCTGCAGGTTGCGATCCGCGTTGAGTCGTCCCACCAGCAGGGAGCCGTCGGGGAGAACTTCGGGGTATCCGGCATCAGCCAGCACGAGGCGCGGCTCGTTGCCTAACGGGGAAATGCTGAACACTCCGCTTGGCACATCGAGGATGCGATCGAAATAGATCTTGCTGTTGTCTCCGGACCAACTGAACGTGCCGAGCACGCCGCGCGAGCGATCAGAGGTGAGCACCTTCCAGTCCCCCGTCTCCGGCTTCAACACGCCCAGCTGGGTTTGACCATCGACCATGGCCTGGAAAGCGACCAGCTGCCCGTCGCGTGAAGCACTGGGGAACATGGCAACCTGAGGGCCCCCGAGCAGTTCGCCACGCCACTGCGACGGCACTGCAGCCGAGGCTTCGCTACGCCGCCCCAGAAGGAATCCGAGGGCCAGGGCGACGGCGGCGACCACCGCGCTGGACCACCAAAGGGCTCGGCGGCTCGGCGGCTCGGCGGCTCGGCCCCTGGTGACGATTGGAGTGCTGGAGGTGGTCGTGCTGCCGCTCAGGGCGGCCGCGAATTCGGCCGCGGTGGCGAAGCGATCGGCGGGCAGCTTCTGCAGCGCGGTGAGCACCGCGCCCTCCACGGCAGGCGGGATCGTCTTGCGCTGCTGGATGAGCGAGTCCGGTTCGGCGGTCATCACCTTGGCGACGATCGCCTGAGCGGTCGGGCCGGTGAAGGGCGGCTCGCCGATCAGCATCTCGTAGGTCACACAGCCGAGCGCGTACACGTCAGAACGGGCCGAGATCTCCCGCTCGCCCATCGCTTGCTCGGGACTCATGTAGGTGGGAGTCCCCAGCGACATGCCGGTCTCGGTCATCCGGCCGCCGGCCTTGCTGGCGGCGAGCGCGATGCCGAAATCGGCCACCAGGGCCCGGCCGTCATGTAGCAGGATATTCTCGGGCTTGATGTCGCGGTGAATGACGTTGTGGCGGTGGGCGTAGTCGAGGGCGCTGGCCACCTCAGTCGCGATCCGCACCGCGTCGCTGACCGGGAGTTGTTTTTCGCGGGTCAGGCGATCCCGCAACGACTCGCCGTCGATGAAGGGCATGACGTAGAACACGGTGCCGTTCACCTCACCCGAATCGAACAGCGGCAGGATGTGGGGGTGCTGCAGGTTGGCGGTGGTTTCGATTTCCTTGAGAAATCGCTCGGCCCCGATCACGGCCGCCAGCTCGGGACGAAGCACCTTGATCGCGACCCTGCGATGGTGCTTCGGGTCCTCGGCGAGATACACCGTCGCCATGCCGCCTTGCCCCAGCTCCCGCTCGATGCGGTAGCGGTCGGAAAGGGCGGTCGATAGTCGCTGGTCGATGGTCAATGTTGGCTGGTCAAGGGTCGACGGTCGATGGTCAATGGTCCTCCGAAACTCATCGGCGCGCCACCGTGGCGAAGGGATTCAGTACCAGCCGGATGGAACGCGCCGAGTGCTCGGTCGTCGGCACCTTGATCAGAAAGCGCTGGCCATCAGGGGCCATGGCGTAGGGCCGCCCAGTCATGTTGGTCAGCCGCTGTGGAGC
>DATIOP010000300.1:0-1921 GCA_035472975.1 Gemmatimonadales bacterium | reverse complement strand
CTTGTACGAGTTCGATTCCCCGCACGACAAGATCCTCTGGGATGTGGGACACCAGGCCTACGCGTGGAAGTTGCTGACCGGCCGCAACGATCGCTTCCCCACACTGCGTCAGACTGATGGAGTCTCCGGCTTTCTCAAGCGGGACGAGAGCGAGCACGACCAGTTCGGCGCGGGACACGCGGCCACCGCCATGTCGGCGGCATTGGGAATGGCCACCGCCCGCGACCTGAAGGGCGAGAACTACAAGGTCGTTGCCGTAGTGGGAGACGGCGCGCTGACGTCGGGTCTCAGCTACGAGGGGATGAATAACGCCGGTCACTCCGACCGGGATATCATCCTGATCGTGAACGACAACGGGATGTCGATTTCACCCAACGTCGGCGCCATCAGCAAGACACTAGGCGCCATCGTCGCGATGCCGGTCACCAATCGGTTCCGGGAGCGGCTGAAGCAGTTCACCATCCGGCTGAGCCACGTCTTCGGTGAAGGTGTGGTGGACTTCGCCAGGAACGTGGAAGAGAGCGCCAAGAATCTCTTCTCCGAAGGAATGCTGTTCGAGGAGCTTGGCTTTCGCTACTTCGGTCCGATTGACGGGCATGATATCAAGAAGCTCTCGGATACCCTGCGCTTCGTGAAAGGAATGTCGGGTCCCCGCGTGGTCCACGTGCTCACGGAGAAGGGGAAAGGATTCGCCTTCGCCGAATCGAATCGGGAGAAGTGGCACGGTCTCGCCGCCTACGATCCGGTGACCGGCGAAGCGCGGAAGAAATCTTCCGGGCCTCCCACCTGGACCCAGGTCTTCGGCGATGCTATCACGGCCCTCGCGGCCGATCATCCGGATCTGGTGGCGATCACCGCCGCGATGCCCAGCGGCACGGGAACCAACATCTTCCAGAAGAAGTGGCCCAACCGGTTCTTCGACGTCGGGATCGCCGAAGGCCACGCCGTCACCTTTGCCGGTGGCCTCGCGACTCAAGGTGTCCGGCCCGTCGTCGCCATCTATAGCACGTTCCTGCAACGGGCGTACGACAACATCATCCACGACATCGCGGTGCAGCACCTTCCGGTGATCTTCTGCATGGACCGCGCTGGCCTGGTGGGCGAAGATGGACAGACCCACATGGGCCTCTACGACATCGCCTACATGCTGGCGGTGCCGGGGATGACGGTGACGGCGCCCAAGGACGGCGATGAGCTGGCGGGCTTGCTCAAGACCGCGCTGACCCACGACAGCGGTCCCTTCTGCACCCGGTACCCACGGGACAAGGCGCCGGCCGATCCGCGTCCAGTCGCCGAAGTGGAGCCGGTGCCTTATGGGACGTGGGAGATTCTACGCCGCGGCAAGGACCTCGCGATTCTCGCCGTGGGTACGATGGTGCAGCCGGCCCTCGCCGCGGCCGAGTCGCTGGCTTCCGACGGGCTCGATTGCGCGGTGGTGAACTGCCGCTTCCTCAAACCGCTCGATGCCGGCACCCTGGGCGAGCTGGCCCAGGAGTACCGCACCTTTGTGACCATCGAGGAAGGCACCGTGGTGAACGGGTTCGGCGCTTACCTCTCCGAGGTCATGCAGACCACCTATCCCGAGGCGCGAGTCATCGCACTCGGCGTCCCCGACAGACTGATCGAACAGGCCCCGCGTGCCGAGCAGCTCGAAGCGTTCGGGCTCACCGCGCAGGGCATTGCCCGCCGGATCCGCACGCTGTCCAGCGAGGAGAGCATCGCCGCCCGATGAAGGTCGGAGTGGTCGGAAACCCGCGATACGCCGACCTCAAGGCGGTGCTGCAACAGTTGTCTCGCGAAGCACCATCGCGTGGCATCTCGCTGGTCACCGAGCCCAGTCTCATGCCTCTCTGGGACCTGAACCTCCCTCTGCTGGACGAAGTGCCCGTCGATGCACTCCTCACCTTTGGTGGGGACGGCA
>DATIOP010000299.1:0-1617 GCA_035472975.1 Gemmatimonadales bacterium | reverse complement strand
CAGCCTGGCCGGAGTTAAGTCCGCGACTGCCGCCGAGCTCGCCAGCCTGCCGGGATTCTCCAACAAACTTGCGGACCGGATCCTCCGGCAACTCGCGGAGAAGTGATACAATGTCTCGTGCATTCGTGAAGGAAGACGAGGAAGACCAGCCGCGGCGCTATCACCTGCCGCCTCGGACCGATCCGTCCTACCCGGCCGCGGCCGCCTGGGCGCAGCTCGAGGGGGCCAACCACGGCGACTCGATGGGTGCCGAGGCCGCGACCGGTCACCGGTGGGGTGATCCCGTCCTCCGGCCCCAGGTGGAAATCATCCGTGCCGACGCCGAACGGCGTGGTGACGAGCGGCTGGTTCAGCTGGCGGAGCGCTTTCTGAATCACCGAACCGAGTCCTGAAGTGGACTGGACTCTCGACTGCGTAAACTGCGGGAATACGAGCGGCCCGGAAGGCCTGCCGACTGTCTGCACCAACTGCGGGCAGCCGTGGCTGGTGCGCTATCCAAATCGTGTCCCTGTGCTGACCGACCGGGCGGAGTTGAGGCGTCGTCATGGGATGTGGCGCTTCCGTCCCTTCCTCCCCCTTACCCCTGCCGAAACCCCCGTCTCGCTCGGCGAAGGCGATACGCCATTGCTTCACGCCCGTCGCCTGGGGAAGAGCGTCGGCGTGGATTCGCTCTGGATTAAGGACGAAGGCGCGAACCCTACGGGCTCCTTCAAGGCTCGAGGCCTGAGCGCGGCAATCACCCGGGCTCACGCAGCCGGCGTCACTCGCTTCGTCATTCCCACCGCGGGAAATGCCGGAGTCGCCGCTGCGGCCTACGCGGCGAGGGCCGGATGTCATGTAAGGGTGTTTGCTCCTGTCACGACGCCCTCGCCCATTCTCGCCCAGATTCGCGTCTTTGGCGGGGACCTCGTTTTGCTCGACGGGCATATCGGGGACTGTGGACGGGCAGCCCGGGCATATGCCGCGGAGACCGGCGCATTTGATCTTTCTACCCTCCGCGAACCCTATCGCATCGAAGGCAAGAAGACTCTCGGCCTCGAGCTCGCGCTGCAGTTCGGCTGGGCTCTTCCCCAGACCATCATCTACCCGACCGGCGGCGGAACTGGGCTGATCGGAATGTGGAAAGCCTTCGCCGAGCTCCGCACCGCCGGCTGGGTCACCGATGATCCGCCACGAATGTTTACCGTTCAGGCCACCGGGTGTGCTCCGATTGTCCGCGCCTTCGAAGCCGGAGCGGACCATGCCGAACCGTGGAAGGATCCCACGACGATCGCCAGCGGACTGCGGGTTCCGGGGCCGCTGGGAGACCGCCTTATCCTTCGCGCCCTCCGCGAAAGCAACGGGGCGGCAGTCGCCGTGAGCGACGAGGATCTGGCACGGTGGGCTGCAAATGGAGCTGCCGAGGAAGGGATCGATTTCTCACCCGAGGGAGGTGCCGGTCTCGCCGGGCTTCGTCTCCTGCTGGAGCGCGGGCTGGTGCGGCCGGAGGAGCAAATCGTCGTCTTCAACACCGGTGCCGGGTGGCTTTATCGTCAAAGCCCCGATTTGCCTCTCCCCTCGACGGGGAGCGATATTCCAGCATGACCGCGGGTCGATTCGCTATTCTGGATCCTGCAG
>DATIOP010000298.1:0-7609 GCA_035472975.1 Gemmatimonadales bacterium | reverse complement strand
GAGGCGCGGAGCAGCTTGCGCAGCCAGTAGGCGTCGGCCAGGAAGACGCCGAACCAGAGGGCAAAGACCATGATGCCGGGGCCGACCGTAACGGCCCCGACCAGCGCGATCACCCCGATCTGGGTGAGGTAGGAAAACTTGGAGAGCGGGATTTGCCCGCGGCGCAGCGCGATGATCGCGCCGAGCATGAAGAGCGTGATCCAGGGCTGCTCCATCCAGCGCCGGTCGCTCCACAACATGGCGATCAGCAGCGCCGAGCCGCCCCAGGCCAGAATTTTGGTATAGATGCTGAGCGCCCCGCGGGCGTTGTACGTCATGACGACCTGGCCTGGTCTTTGGCGTCGAGCGCGGCGCGAAGCGCGGTCAGCAACCGTCCCGCGGCAGCCGGCCCTTCCTGTCCCAAGGTCTTCACCAGCTCACTCCCCACCACCACACCGTCGGCCAGGCCGGCGACCCGGCTCGCCTGTTCCGGCGTCGAGATCCCGAATCCGACCGCTAGGGGCAGTTTGGTGGCGTCACGAATTCCTGTCACGTAGCTCTCGAGTCCGCTCCAGAGTTCACTCGTGGCACCGGTGACGCCGAGCCGTGCCACCAGATACAGGAACCCCTCGGCACCGGCGACTACTTGTCTCAGGCGGGGTCCTGTAGTGGTCGGCGCGATGAGCCGAATCAGATCCAGGGGACTCTGGGCGACGGCGCGCTCGATGGCGGGATCGGTCCCGACCGGAAGGTCGGTGAGCAGCAGGCCGGCGATCCCGAGATCGGCGGCGTCTTTCAGAAAGCGATCGACCCCGTAGCGCCAGACCGGATTGAGATAGCTGAAGATCACGACTGGCTTGGTCAATCGCGCGCTCTCGACCAGTTCGAGCGTGCGGGCCAGAGTCATCCCCTGTTGCAACGCCTCGAAGGTTGAACGCTGGATGGTCGGCCCGTCGGCCAGAGGGTCGCTGAATGGTACACCGACCTCGAGAATGTCACACTCCTCGTCGGCGCGGCGCAGCGCGTCCCGGCTCGCCTCGAGCGAAGGATGGCCGGCCGTGAGATAGGGGATGAGCGCAGTGCGTCCCCGGCGGCGCAGGTCGCCCCAGGCGGCGGAGAGCGCGGACTCAGACGAAGTAGTCGCCGACAACGATGCCGTACCGATCGGGATTGGTGACCTTCACGATAGAGCGCAGGAAGGATCCGCTGGCATCCTGTTCCGCAAGGTTTTCAGTCCGCCCCGGCGGGGGCACGCCGGCGCCATCCTGGTCGATCACGATTCTGACCAGCGGCCGGTTGAGCTGTCCGCCGTCCGGATTAGGCGCCGAGACCACCGCCACCTCCAGCGTATCGAGAATGACACAGGTGCCTACGGGATAGATTCCGATCAGGTTGATCAGCGCCTTGACGAGGATCCGATCGTAGCCGCGGCGGGGGTTCTCCCACATCTCACGCAACACCTGGTCGGGCTGAATCGGTACGGTCTGGTAACTCCGTCGCGTCGTCGCAGCGTCGTAACCGTCCGCGACCGCCACGATGCGGGAGAAAATGCCCTGCTCCCGGGGCCGCAGCGCCTTGGGATACCCGGTGAGATCGGTCTTCATGTGATGCTCGTGAGCGATCACGATCTGCCGGTAAGGAATCTCGCCGTAGGCTCGCATATTGAACAGCGTCAGCACCCCGAGCCAGGGATGGGTCTGCATCAGGCGCCATTCGTCGTCGTTGAGGCCACCCGACTTGTTGCGCACGTCGACCGGGATTCTCGCCTTCCCCACATCATGCAGTAGCGCGCCCATCCCGAGATCGTAGAGCTGGAGCCGCTGGAGGGCGAGCTTCTTGCCGATCGCGACGGCGAGGATGCAGACGTTGACCGAATGGGTGAAGGTGTATTCGTCGTAGTCCCGGAGCGTGGTCAGGCCGAGGAGGGACGTCTCGTTGTTCAGCACCTGGTCTACGATGGACTGCACCGCGCGCTTCACCCGTGCCACCGAGGTGGTCCGCCCCATCCGCACGCTGTTGATCAGGTCCTTGGTGACGGCGACCCCGAGCGAATAGGTGCGCTTCGCCGCCTCCTTGGCCTTCTCCTCTTCGGCGAGCAACTCCTCGGTCTCGAGCGTTGGTTCGACCTCGATCCGGGTGATGCCCGCACGAGTCAGCTTCTCCCGCAGCTCGAAGATCTTCTCCGGATCCCGCTCCTTGGGAATGACCGAGAGCAACACGCCGAGGAAGATCTGCCAATCCCGCCGGTCAGTGCCGGGGAGCACCTTGAGTACGCCGAGGTCGACCGCCCTGAAGATGGTGAGCAGGTGGCTGAAGGAGGCATAGTTGTCGAGTTCGAGGCGGAGACGGGTACCGTTGACGAAGATGAAATCGCCGGAGAGGCGGACTTCGACCTCGCCCTGAGGTTCGAGCAGCCCGTTGGAGGCGAGCAGCAAGTCGTCGAGCGACTTCTGGGCGGTGGCGTTCTCGATCGGATAGAGCTTGAGGCTGCGGATCGCAGCATACATCCCGAGCAGCAGGGTGCGCCCCGCGTGGCGGAGAAAGGCGTCGGCCGCCACCTCGGCGGCATGAGAGCTTGCGGCTTCGGACTCGCGGATCACGTCGGATTCTCCCGCAGAGCCCGGCTCACCGCGTTGCGGACGACGAGGTCTTTGTCATTGGCCGAGCGCTGCAGCAGGTCGCGCGACTCCTGGGTGCGGATCTTCCCGATCGCGAGGGCAGCGCAGGCCCGGACTTCGGGAGATTCCTTGCGCTTGAAGAGTGCCCCGGGACTCATCAGACCGGAGAGCGTTTCGAGGGCGCCATCGCGTGCAATCAGCGCGTAGGCCTCGAAGAACCGCATCCGCTCGGTCAGATCGATTTCCCGCTGCAACTTGCCCATCACCACCGGCTCGATCCGGCGCAGCGCCGCCTTGTACCCCCGCCGTCCCATCTCCTGTACCGCGGCCAGCCGCACTTCGCGATCGGTATCGTCGATCCCGCGCTCGACGTGGCCCAACGCGCCCGGACTTCCCACCGCCGCAAGCGCCTGCACCGCGGCGAGCCGGTAAGCAGGATTCGCTTGTCCCAGAATTTCGCCCAGCCCCGGCACCGAGGCCTGCAGCTGGAGCCTGCCACACAAGGCGATCACCGCGGGCAGGGCTTCGGATTCTCCCTGGCGCAGGAGGCGCAGCACTTCGCTGGGACTGGTCTCCGCCAGCCGCTCCGCCGCCGATTCGAGGAGCGCACGAACCTTGGGAGAGGCAAGCTTGGGCAACCAGATGAGGACGGTCTCGAGCGCGGCGGGGCGCAGCTCACGCACCAGCTCGCTCAGGTCTTCCTCTCGCGGTGGAGAGGTCGCTTCGTCGATGGATTGGAGAATCTGCGCCAAGACGCCCGATTCGCTGAGCCGGGCCACGAACGCATCGAGGCGCTCCCGCTGGTCCTGCTTGAGCGCCTGGTTCCTCCCGACGATGAGCCGGGTCTCCTTTAGTACGCTGGCAACCGTCTTGAAATCGCCCAGGCTCAGGATGTGCGGCAGGTAGGCCTCGAGCGTCGAGAGCACGTCTCCACGAGCCCAGTCCTCCTCGCGTTGTTCGAAGATGTCGAACAGGATCGCGACGACGTTGGCCCGCAGATCCTGCTGATACTCCCTGGTCACCGAGTTGCTGATCCCGCGAATCTCGGCCTCGTCGAGCCAGTAGAGGGTCGAGTCGAAGTCCTCGACCGCCACGATCGAGCTCTTGGGCGGCGCTTCCTCGGCAACCTTGCCTTTGGTCTCTTCCGGACTCGAAGGAGTCGCCTCTGCTCCGGCGCCTCCGCCACCCATCCCAGTCGTGTCACCGGCGAACTCGGCGAAGTGGTACTGCACCAGCTGGAATTCGTGAGCCCAGAGCAGGGTGAGCAGATCGTCACCTGCGTCGTTGGCGAGCGCGCGGGCCTGATGGACGATTTCGAGGAACTTGATGATCTCCTCCTCCTCCACCCCGGGAAACAGAGTGAGGACCCGCATCCCGTCCTTGAAGAGGAAGAAGGCGAAGCTCTCGTTCTTCGCCGGCTGGTGATAAATGACGTGCTCGTCCCAGATGATGTCGGTCTCGACTATGGTAAGGACCAGCTTGTCGAGCCCCGAAGCCCAGACCGGCTGGAATGCGCCGCGCACGTTCTGGATCGCGCGGTGGTACATCGGATTGTTGGGGAGGTACATCTGAAAGGCCCGGAAACCCTTCACCACGTTCCGGAGCAACTCTTCAACCTGGGCGTGCGGCAGATCCACCGCGACCGGGAGTCCCTGGGTCACACTGGAGTACCAAGAAGTCGTGCCACGTGGGCCACGTCCTTATCTCCTCTACCGCTCAGACAGATCAGGACCGAGGCATCCTCCGGCCAGCGGCCGGCGTGACGGAACACCCAGGCGAAAGCGTGCGCGGCTTCGAGAGCGGGAATGATCCCTTCCAACCGGCAGACACTCTGAAATGCATCCAGCGCCTCGTCATCGGTGGCGGATTCGTAGCGCACTCGCCCACTGTCCTTGAGCCAGCTGTGCTCGGGACCGACACCAGGATAGTCCAGCCCGGCAGAGATCGAATGGGCCGGAAGAACTTGCCCGTCTTCGTCCTGGAGCAGGTAGCTCAGGCACCCATGCAGGACACCCGGCTGCCCCGCAGAGAGAGTAGCGCTGTGGTGGCCGGTTCGAATTCCCTCACCCCCTGCCTCGACTCCCACCAACTCGACTTCGGGATCATCCAGAAAGCCGGTAAAGAGGCCGATCGCGTTGGAGCCGCCCCCGACACAGGCCACCGCCGCGGCCGGAAGCCGGTCATAGCGCTGCAACATCTGGCTCCGCGCCTCGCGGCCAATGACCGACTGGAAATCCCGGACCAACCGGGGAAACGGATCGGGGCCAACCACCGAGCCGATGATGTAGTGGGTGGTCGGGACGTTGGTCACCCAATCTCTCAGCGCTTCGTTCGTTGCATCCTTCAGGGTGCGGGTACCGGATTCCACCGGCACGACGCGAGCACCGAGCAACTGCATGCGATAAACGTTGAGCGCCTGACGGGCCATATCTTCGGCGCCCATATACACCACGCACTCGAGGCCGAAGCGGGCGCAGACCGTCGCCGTCGCTACGCCGTGTTGCCCGGCACCTGTCTCGGCGATGATCCGGCGCTTACCCATGCGCCGAGCCAGCAGGGCCTGGCCGATCGTGTTGTTGATCTTGTGCGCGCCTGTGTGATTCAGGTCTTCGCGCTTCAGGACCACCCGGCAGCCCACCCGCTCGCTCAGGCGCGGCGCCACGGTGAGCGTGGATGGCCGTCCGGCATAGTCCCGCAGCAAAGACTCCAGCTCGGTCCAGAACGCCGGGTCCGCCTGCGCCTCGTCGTAGAGCGCCGCGAGTTGATCCAGCGCGGCCACCAACGTTTCGGGCACATAGCGCCCACCGTAGGGCCCAAAGCGTCCGCCCACGGCGCGATCGCGTGGCAAGGTTATGCCCACCCCGCTGCCTCCATGAACTGGGCCATTCCGCTGGTGATCCTTGAATCTTGGAATTTGCTCGACTGTGGACGATCCGTCCACCACGGCTCCGCGGCTCGGCGGCCTCGCGGCTCGGCAGGTCAAGAGGGCGCCGCTCTCACCCGTAATATCTAGCAGGTCAACGCTTTGCCAAAAGGGGCCGGGAACCGCCAAGCCACAAATTGAAGATTGAAGATTTCAGATTGAAGATTGCCGAGTGGGCGGTCTCAATCCAGAGCACCTTCACCGACCCCGTCGAGGAACGCTTGTGAACTGGGCTGCCAAGACAACAGGATCCGGCGCGGCCGAGAGGGCGGTTCCGATCAAAACCGCGTCGGCGCCGGCCTCGGCGGCCGCACGGACATCGTCCGGAGTGGCCATGCCGCTCTCGGCGACTGCAACGATGTCTTTGGGAATGCGGTGGAACAGAGTCCACGCCGCCCGGGTGTCCACGGCGAAGGTATCGAGGTTCCGACTGTTGACCCCGATGAGGCGTGCCCCACCGGCCAGCGCCGCGCCGAGCTCGGGTTCGTCATGAACCTCGACCAAGGCCGCCAGGCCCCACTGTCGGGCCGCAGCCCCCAGCTCCGCCAATAGTGCCGGAGACAGCGCCCGCACTATTAAAAGGATAGCAGAGGCGCCCGCCCCCCGAGCCTCAGCAATCTGCAGCTCGTCTACGATGAAATCCTTCCGGAGCACCGGAATCCGAACCTTCCGAGCCACTGCCCGAAGGTCATCCAGCGACCCCCCGAAATAGGGCCCGTCGGTGAGTACCGAAATTGCTACTGCTCCGGCCTGGGCATACGCCTCGGCGTGGGAGACCGGATCCAGCGACGGGGCAATATCGCCGGCCGAGGGGGAGCGCCGCTTCACCTCCGCTATGAGGGCGAGTCGGGAAAAATCCCGCCCGCCTAGGAAAACCGGCGGGTCCGGGGCGTCCTTGGCCTTCGCCTCGATCTCGGTTTTCCGCTTCTGGAGGGCCGGGATACTCGCCCGGGTTGTCTCCAGAATGCCGGAGAGAGTAGGCATCTTGCTCTTCGGTCGGTGTTCGGGTAGGTTAGAGGCGATTCGGACTCTGTTCGGTCACCACACCCGGGAGGCTGGATGCCGCTCACCAGGCGTCAGAGCGAAATCCTCAAGTACCTACAGGAGCATATCCGCGATAGGGGGTATGCGCCAAGCTTCGAGGAAATCGCCGAGCAGTTCGGGTTCCAGTCGCTGGCCACGGTGCACGAGCACCTGACCAACCTGGAGCGGAAGGGATATATCCACCGCACTCACAACGAGAGTCGCGCCATCGAGGTGCTGCCCCCCAAGGGTCAGTCTGGCGCCACTGAAATTCCCCTGCTCGGTAAAGTCGCCGCCGGCACCCCCATCGAATCCATCATGGCCCAGGAGACCATCGCGGTCCCCGACAGCCTGCTGCCCCGCCGCGGCCCCAACTACGCGCTCAAGGTCCAGGGCGAGTCCATGATTGACGAGCACATCATGGATGGAGACTTCGTCGTGGTGCACGGCAAGGAGGCAGCCGAAAGCGGAGAGATGGTGATCGCGCTGGTGAACGGCTCCGAGGCCACGGTAAAGCGCTTCTATCGTGAGGCCGGCGGGTGGATCCGTCTGCAGCCGGCCAACCCCACCATGCAGCCGATGCGTTTCCAGGAGCGGGATGTGTTGATCCAGGGAGTGGTGGTGGGGGTGATTAGGAAGTACTAGGTGGGGCTGGTTTCCAGATCAGACGGCTAGACGGATAGACGGTTACTGCCGCGTTGCCGCGGGTGGTTTCGCAGAGAATTGGTTTACCGAGTGACTCGCCAGACCGGCATCTTGGGGTGTGCCGGCCAAACGCTCTTCCTACGGACATCTGTTGGCGTGGAAGGCCTCGTACCGCCTTCTGTTGGATCTCTATAGCGTAACCCAGGGATGGCCTCGCTACGAACTCTACGGGCTAACCTCTCAGGTGCGTCGCGCGGGTTACTCAGCAAGCGCCAACATCGCAGAAGGAGCTGCCAAGAAGGGCCCCCCGGGAATTTCGTCGATTTCTGGATATCAGCGTGGGGTCGCTGGCCGAGCTTAGCGTTGGGCTTCGTCTAGCCAAGGACACAGGAATCCTGAGCATCGACGACTACAACAGGTT
>DATIOP010000297.1:0-5752 GCA_035472975.1 Gemmatimonadales bacterium | reverse complement strand
GACCTGCACCGACCAGGAGCTGAGGCTGGGACTGTCATTCGTGACGACAGTGCTCGAAGTGGCCTCTATTTCGGCCCGGGCGCTCGCGGCGGCCCAGGCTGAACGGGCCCGGGACCATAGGATTCGAGCCTGGAATTGAGTCCGAGGCCTCATCCGGCTTTTCGGTAGGGCCGGTCCCCGAACTGCTTAACGCGGAGGACGCAGAGCACGCTGGGCACGCTGAAAATGCGATAGTCAGGAAAAAACACTGGCAGTTACCAGCGTTATCCGTGTGTTCCGCGTGTTCCGCGACAAGATTTTTTGGGTCTGTAGGTCTGAAGCCGAACCGAAGACGCGGAAACACCTAACAGTGCTCAGCGTTTGTCCGCGTGCTCCGCGTGCTTCCGCGGTAATTTTGGGAGTCTGAAAACCTGATACGAAGTCAGGGAGCCGTCTTAACCACGTGGACCGTCGGCAGGTTGTCCCATCCGGTCCACCGAACCGGGGCCAGAACGAGACGGACTCCGGGCTTGCCATCAATCGTGGGTTGGGTGGTCTCCAGGCGGTAGCCGAGGGGCCGTTTTTTCTGGAGTCGTTCGACGGTCGAGGTCACGAAGCGGATTCGTGAGGGTTGGTCGTCCCACACGGTGTACCACACGAGTGCGGCGCCATCCGGGGAGTCATAGACCCGGAAGCGATCACCGCCCCATCCGATCGCGATCGGTGTGGTGACTTCGGCGGTTTTGGAAAGCTCGGCGTTGAGGATCCGGATATCGAACTCGCCGAAGACGTCTTCATACAGCGCCCCGTCCGGCTGATCGAACGCCAGGGTGACCGGCACGTCTCCCCGGCCGTATCGATAGGGATGCAGCACCTGCTCGGTTGAGGTCGGCATCCGGGGCCCGAACGGCATCGTGTCGCGCAGCTCGGAGCCGGCCCACCATCGCAGAAAATCGGCGCCAGCCAGGTAAGGGAAGACGACACTCTCCCTCAGGATCCTCGGCGCCTTGGCGAACACCGGCATCGAAGCCTGCTGGGCCCGGAGGTTGTCCCGGTAAGTCTCCCAGAACTCTGGCATGGCGTAGAGGTTCTGCTCCGGCACCATGACCTGCAGTCCGCCCAGCGTCGCCTGGCCCTCGAGGATGGCGGTGGCCGCGGAAAGCCGGTCGTTGTCGTTGGCCTGACGCATGATGGAGTCGAGCGGGATGTATTGATGCTGGAGCGCGTGCACCAGCTCGTGCGCCACGACGACCGTCAGGAACTTGGGATCGGCATTGGCCGCGACGAAGAGCGTGCTGGAGTCCGGCTCGTAGAATCCCACGATCTGCTCGGTGTACAGATCGAGCAGCAGCGGACGCAACTCAAGAGAATCGGGGAACATTCCAAGCAGCCGGTAGGCTGCCTGCAGCCCCCGAGCCTTCGCCGTCGGAAGTTCCTCGTCCAGCTTATGGAGCACGTAGGAACGCACCTGGTCCCGGCTCCGCACGGCAGACATCGGCTTGTGGGTGAACTTGAGTCCGACTGCCTTCTCGACCGCGGGAGTCAAACTGTCCACCAGGCGGGCGACGGCTTCGGCCCCATTGTCGTCGGCCGGTGGGCGCCCACGGCAAGCGGTTCCCCCGGCGACGAGGGCGAGTACTGCCAGGGTGCGAATCACGGAACCATCAGGTACTCGCGGTACCAGCGGATGATGGGCTGACCGAACAGGAAGGTCACCGCGGCACCCAAGGCGAGGAACACCCCGAAGGGCACCAGCCGCTTCTTTCCAATCAGAGAGAGGGGGACGAAGATCAGGGTGCCCAGCAACGCACCAAGGAAGGTAGTAAGCAGGACGCCCTCCCAGCCGAGGAAGGCACCCACCATCGCCATCATCTTGATGTCCCCTCCTCCCATCGCGTCTTCCTTGAAAATCCGGGTTCCGGCCGCGCCCACGATCCAGAGCAGGGCGAATCCAATGACAGCGCCCACCACAGACTGAAGCACGGTGGGAAATCCGGGGGAGATGCTGAAGAGGAGACCCAGCCCCAGACCACCGAGGCTGAATTCATCGGGGATGATGTATTGCCTCGCATCGGTGAGGGCGATGCCGAGCAGGATGGTGAAGAAGACCGCCCCACGGAGCGCCTGCCACTCGGGCATGATCGTCGCCGCCATCCAGGCCCAGATGAAGGCGGTGCCCAGCTCAACCAGCGGGTACTGAATGGAGACTCGGGCGCCGCACCAGCGGCAGCGGCCCTTGAGGAGAAACCAGGAGACCATCGGGATGTTGTCGTACCACGCGATGGTGCGGCCGCAGTCGCCGCAGCGGGAGCGGGGCTTCACCACCGAGAGGTCGTTCGGCCAGCGATAGATGCAGACGTTGAGGAAGCTGCCGACCATGGCGCCGAGCACGCCCGCAACGATGACCACCAGCCGTTCATCGATCACGCAACACCTCGTACAGAAGAATTCCCGCCGCAATCGCGACGTTCAGGGACTCGGCGTGCTCCGACAGCGGAATGGCTAACCTGGCGGAGGCGACCGCCTCCAATTCCTTCCGAATGCCGGCGCCCTCATTCCCTACGACGAGCGCCATCCCGTTGCCTCTGGCTCGACGATACTGGCCGACGTCGGTGCCCGCGGGGTCGGAAAGCACGAGGATCGTTCCTGTCGCCTTGCACCACGCGAGAAACTCGGCGTCGTCCGTCATGAAGGAAGGCAACCGGAACAACGCTCCCATGCTCCCGCGCAGCACCTTCGAGTTGGCGAGATCCGCGGTGCCTTTGAGGGCGATCAATCCGGCGGCGCCCAACGCGAACGCGGTGCGGGCCATGGTCCCGACATTCCCCGGATCCTGGACTCCGTCGAGAACCAGGACGACGCCTCCCGCGGCAGGCCGGAAAGTATCTAGAGAAAAGTTCGGCGTCTCGATCACCGCGACGACACCCTGGGGATGCTCGGTGTCCGCCAGCTCGGCGAGAGCCGCGTCATCCACCGGGTCCAGGGCGACATGCCGTGCCCCGAGCGCAGCTTCAAGCGCGCGCCCGCGGGTGGTAGCTTGCAGCGCGGGAGACACCACGGCGCCCTTGATCACGATCCCGGCCGCCAGTGCCTCCTCCACCAGGCGCACCCCTTCGGCGAGTGCCAGTCCCTTTTCTTCCCGGCCTCGCCGCCGGTGCAGGTCCCGGATGGTCCTGATCAGAGCCTTCATCAAAATCCTCGAATGAAGATCGCGCTTACCATCGCCGGATCAGACTCGGGCGGCGGCGCCGGTATCCAGGCCGACCTCAAGACCTTCAATCAGTTCAAGGTCTTCGGCACCAGCGTCATCACCGCGATCACCGCGCAGAACACGAAGGGAGTGCGCGCGGTGCATCCGGTCCCTCCCGAGATCGTGCGGGCCCAACTCGAGGCGCTGGCCGAAGACCTGCCGCCGGCCGCCTTCAAGACCGGCATGCTCGCCACGGCGGAGTTGGTCCGCCTGGTGGCCGGGGCCGTCACCGAATTCGACTGGCCCAACTATGTCTGCGACCCGGTCATGGTCGCCACGTCGGGAGACCGGCTGCTCGATGCCGACGCCGAAACGGTCATGCGAGAAAATCTGGTCCCGCTCGCGGCGCTGGTGACGCCCAATCTGGACGAGGCCGCGATCCTCACCGGTAGTGACCCGCGCGATCCCGAATCCATGGAGCAAGCCGGCCATCGTCTGCTGGAGCTGGGCGCCGGCGCTGCACTGGTGAAGGGCGGTCACCTGGCCGGGGATGAGGTAACCGACGTTCTGGTCACCTCCGGTGGAGTCCGCAGTTATCGTCATCCTCGGATCAACACCAGATCCACTCACGGCACCGGTTGCACGCTTTCGGCAGCCATCACCGCTGGATTGGCCACCGGTCGCGACGTCGAGTCGGCGGTTACCGCCGGGCTCGATTTCGTGTTCCGCGCGATGAAATCGGCTCCAGCACTCGGATTCGGGCGGGGACCGCTCGATCACACGGTCCGAGCCAGCTGAAGGTCAACCGGCCTGGAATCGCGGCACCAGCGTCTTCAGCAGTTGTCCCAGCGCGGCCGTCGCCCGGCCGGCAACGGCTAACACGTCGGCGTGAGTCAGCGGCGTCGTTTCCATCCCCGCCGCAAGATTGCTGATCAACGAGAAGCCGAGGCAGCGCAGACCGTTCGCCCGTGCGGCAACAATCTCTGGAACCGTTGACATTCCTACCGCGTCGGCGCCGAGACGTTCCAGCATCCGGATTTCGGCCGCTGTTTCATAGCTCGGGCCCAGCACGCCGGCGTAGACACCTTCCTGCAGGCCAATCCCCAGACTCTTCGCAGAATCCCGGGCGAGAAGTTTAAGCTCGGGGTCGTAGGGGTCCGACATGTCGGGGAAGCGCTCTTCACCTGCAACGACCGGGCCCGCCAGCACGCTCCGAAAGCTCAAGTTGATGTGGTCGCCAATCAGCATCAGGTCGCCGGGGCGAAAGGTTCGCCGGAGACCACCAGCTGCGTTGGTCAATACGAGAGTCTTGACCCCAATGCGGGCGAACGCCCGAACCAGGAGTACGCTCGCCGGAGACTCACCACCTTCGTAGAGATGAACTCGTCCGCTCTGGCAGAGAACCGGAATTGATTTGAGGGTCCCCACCACCACTTCTCCAGAGTGCCCCTGAACCTTTGCGTCGGGCATGCCCGGGATTTCACCGAAGGGCAGCCGCCGAGAATTCTCCAATAGATCGCTGATACCGGCCATGCCGGAGCCGAGGACGATGGCGACCTTCGGCCGAAGCTCGCCGCTGAGTTGCCGCAATGCGTCGGCGGCCTGCTCCAGCTCTGCTCTACTCACCGCAAATCCTCGAGGCGATGACGGAAGTCATTCACCAGCGCCTGGCGTTTGGCGAGCGGAAGAAATGCTGCCGCCGCTCCATTCAAGATTAGCCTGTCAATGTCGGCGCGACGGAAACCCAGCTCAGTGTGTGCCCGCCAGTATTCGCCCGAGAGGGTGACCCCGCTGATCAGCCAGTTATCGGTCGAGAGCGTCACCGCGATGCCGGCACGAAAGAATTTGCGTAATGGATGGGCAGCGTAGCTCGCTACCGCCCGAGTCTGCACGTTGCTGGTGAGACTCACTTCGAGCGGAATCTCCCGATCCCGGACGTAAGCTAGAAGTGTGGGATCCTCTCCCAACCGGGTTCCGTGGCCGATCCGGTCCGCCCTGCATTCATACACCGCTTCGGCGATCGACTGGGCGCCCGCCGCCTCACCGGCGTGAACGGTGATGCCGAGTCCTCCCCGGGCGGCGATCTCGAACGCGGTGCGGTGAGGCGCCGCGGGTTGTCCTGCCTCACCGCCAGCGATATCGAAGCCCACGACGCCGTGCTCCCTCGCGGCAACGGCAGCTCGGGCTATCTCCTCGGAGACTGCCGGGTCGAGATGCCGCAGCGTACACGCGATGAATCCGGTGCTGATTCCCACGTCTGCCTCGCCGCGCCCGAGTCCGCGTCCGATCGCCGCGAGAACTTCCGGCATCGTGAGCCCACCGGTACAGCTCAGGACCGGACAGTATCTCACCTCGAGATGGCGAACGCCGTCGGCGCCGGCATCCACCACCATGTCGTACGCCACCCGTTCCAGCGCTTCCGGCGTCTGCAGAACGGCGATCGTGATCGCGAACCGTTCTAGGTACTCCGCGAGATCTCTCACTCCATCCGCCTTCATGACGCGAGCGACCTCGACCGGATCCTTCGATGGGAGGTTCACCTTCGCGGACCGGGCCAGCTCGATCAGTGTTGCCGGACGCAGC
>DATIOP010000296.1:0-3336 GCA_035472975.1 Gemmatimonadales bacterium | reverse complement strand
GCCAGCAGCATGATTTCGGGTGGGGTGATTTCGGGATACTGGGCGATCGGCAGCTTCCTGAGCGCCACCACACCCACCAGGATCATGATGATGGAAATCACCATCGCCACGATCGGGCGATTAACGAAGAACTTCGCCACGGCTTACTGCTTCTCCGCCGGCTTGGGGGTGAGGCCTTCCGCCGCTTTCTCCTGGGCGCCGGAATCAGGGACAGCCTCTTTGATCTTCACGGTCATGCTGTCCCGGAGCCGCTGCAGTCCCTCCACCACGACCTTTTCGCCAGGCTTCAGGCCCTGGTCGATCACCCACAGCGAGCCCACGCGATCGGATGGTGTCACGGCCCTCATGTCTACCTTGGCGTCGGCGCCCACTACGGCCACCGAATAGTTGCCCTGGAGCTCTCGCACGGCACGCTGGGGCACCAGCAGTGCGCCCTTCTTCACGTCGGTCCGGACCTTGACCCGGGCAAACTGCCCGGGCCGTATGATGCCGTTGTGGTTGGGGAAGCTGACTTCGATCTGGAGGGTGCCGGTCGCGGGATCCACCGCACGGTTGGCGACGCGCGGGGTGCCCTTCTCGGGATACTCCGACCCATCGGCCAGGAACATTCGGATGTCCTGTTCCTGATTCCTGAGCTCTTTCTTGCTTGCCAGAGTTTGCCGGTACAGCCTCAGGTACTCCCGTTCCGGAATCGCGAAGCGAACCCTGATCGGATCGGCCTCCGAGACCGTGGTGAGCAGGCTCCGCTGTCCGGGACCTACCAGGTCTCCGATCTGGGCCTCGGTGAATCCAGCGATGCCGTTGAGGGGCGAGGTGATGTGGGCGTACCCGAGGTCGAGAGAGGCGGTTTGTTCCTCCGCGCGGGCTGCCTCCAGGCTGGCTTCGGCGGTCTGTTTGTTGGCGAAGGCGTCGTCGTATTCCTGCCGGCTCACCGCGTCGGATTCCGCCAGTGGACGGAGGCGGGCTTCCTCAAGCTCGGCATTGTCGAACTGGGCCTTGGCCGCCGCGACCTGGGCCTTGGCCCGCGCTACCGACGCCTCGAAGGGCTTGGGATCGATCTGATACAGCAGCTGGCCCCGCCGGACTATTCCGCCTTCCGTGAAGTTCATGGATTCGAGGAACCCGTTGACCCGCGCCCGGATCTCCACGGTCAGCGAGCCGCGCGTTTCTCCTACGGCCTCGATATAGATGGGCACATCCTGCTGGACGACGTCGGCAAGCGTCACCTCGGGCAGTGGCCCTGCGGTAGGCGCTTCTTTCTTGCAGGCCGAGAGGACGAGCGCCAAAAGAAGGATCGTCATCCTGGGCAGCGAGTGCTTCACGGACGCCTCAACAGGTAGCGGTGCGGCTTCTGAGTACCGGAAAAGGAGAACATACCGTTCGCCGGACTTGGGGCCAGAGGGCCGGCACGTGGTGCCGGATACCGCGACAGGCCCCGTTCCTTGTGTGGCAGCCTCATGGCGTGGTCTTCCGCTTCGGCTTGCAAGCTCCAGCTTTCAGAGAATCAGCAGCGGTATCCGGAATCGGAATGAATCCCTTTCCGGTTCCTTCGAGCGGGATGTTGTCCAGCCGGGGAGCGGCAATCTCGTTGTGATCCATGCTGTTCCTCCGGCGGACCGGCTGCCGCTCGGGCCCTCGCGTAGTGTCCGTGGTGTCCGTGGCGCCTGTCGTGTCTGGAGTGTCCGCGCACGTCGAGTCTCTAATCGCTGGAGCGATCACGCTGTCCTGCTGCTGGCCCCGGACACCGGCCGGTATTGCTCCCAGCACCAGGCAGAGGAACGCGGCCGCGAACGTACGACGCAATCTGATTCCCTCAGCCATTCAGTCCTTCTCAGCTCCCATCATAGAAGTAGAACTGGAACCCGGCCTGGAGTCGGGTCGCATGATTCGAAGCTCCATCATTCTGTTCGTTGTCGCCAGACAGGACCTCGAGACCTAGGCTGAAGACCGAGGTCGGCGAGTAGACGGCGTTGACGGAGAGATACTTGGTCTGGTGGAACGCGGTGGGACCTTGCCCAGCAGAGTTATCCACCTGAAGGATGCTCGCCACTACCTGCGAGCTCCACTTGTCATTCCAGAAGTGCTGAAATCCCACATACCCACCAAAGGCCGGCAAGGCCGTGATATCCCCCGCGCCATCCTGGGCGGCATCGAGGCCAAACCCCACCAAGTCGTTAATGTACCGGCCGATGCCCTGCCCGTACATCCCGTCGACCTGGAATACATCTCTCGTGTTTTTCCCGAGGCCAATCACGGCACTTCCCTGAAAACCGAATCCGAACGTGCGAGCCTGGGTATTGCCGTCATCGTATCCGATGTCCCGCAGCACGACGCCGAGCTGGGCGTGGCCCCAGTCGGCTTCGTAGCGCGGGTGGAACGCGAGATCGGGGAGTGGGCTGACCGGAACGGCCGCACCCGGCAGAGTTACGTCGGAGCTGGGCTGCGCCAGCGCGACCTGAAAAGTCCACTTGTCGTTGATCGCCCTGGTGTACTGGATCATCGGTACGGTGATATAGGAGGCGGAATTCGGTCCCTCGAAGTCCACCGTGTTGGGGAAGGCGTCGATGTCCATGAACGGACTGTACGTCTGGCCGACCAGAAGGTTTGCGGCCTGGACGTAGGCGTGTCGCAGATGCAGTGCGGTAGAAGTACCCGGACCATAGAGATCGAACTCCAGATAGGCCCGCATCCGCCCCATGGCCGATGGGCGCCGGAGCTCGAAGCTCATCCGAGTCTGCCGCACATGCAGGTTGAAGTTCTTGGTATCGGGACCACCACCGATGGGGATGGTTGAGGGCACGAACAAGTCGGCGGCCCCCGCGGGATCCAGGTCTCGGATCATGTCCAGGCGAACGTACCCCCCAAGCCTGAACTCGGCCCCACCGGTGCCGGGGAGCGTCACGAATCCCTTGGCGTCCGGGTTAAGCGGGATGTTGTCCACCCGGGGAGCCGCGACCTCTTTCTTGTCCATGCTCTCCCGTGGTTTCGTTGTCACCTTCTTGGTCGTGTCCTGCTGCGCCGACTTGACTGAGTCTTGCTTCACGTTTTCGGGTTGCTGGGCCCCGGCCGTGCGGCCAAGCAGAACGGTCAGGGCCAGGGCGATTAGCAGACGTTTCACGGTCGGTCTCCTTGCAAACTCATCTGCGGTGACTGGAGTTCACTGGGCTACCGCAGAGCTTGCAAGCTCCGCGGCCTTTCGTTCAGCGGCAGCACGCATCGATCGAATGAAGAACGGGAAGATCGGCACGGTGACGAGGACCAGGATCATCGCTCCTCGTGTTGTTTCGGAATCGGCGCCGTAGATGGCCCAGAGACAATAAGTCGCGGCGGCCAGAC
>DATIOP010000295.1:0-4066 GCA_035472975.1 Gemmatimonadales bacterium | reverse complement strand
GAAGGTCTACGACGGCCTGGCGAAAGGCAGCATCGACCGCGGCCTGTTCACCTCGAATGCGAACGCCTTCTTCACCGATCAGGTGCTGGCAGACTACGGGGCGAGCCTGGGGCCATTGGGAGCACCGACCGAGTTTACGGCGACCGGCAGCCAACTGCGCGGCGGATTGCGGATCCGCAGCTACCGGATTCAGGCCGGTTCCATCACCATGGATCTCACCATGATGACTCAGCCCGACGGACGGATCGAGCAGTACATCGTGGAGCGGGAGGGATAAGCCCGTCGCTATGGGTTTGCCTACGGGGCCGCTCGATCGCCAGCCATCTCTGGCCGGGGATCTCCTCGAACTCCGCCCTCTTCGGACCAGCGACTTCGACGCGCTGTTCAAAGTCGCGTCCGATCCGCTGATCTGGGAACAGCACCCCGACAGCGATCGCTATCAGGAGGACGTCTTCCGGGGCTTCTTCGACGAGGCGCTCGCTTCAGGCGGCGCCCTGGTGGCCCTGGACCGGGCCGATGGCCGCATCATCGGCTCGTCCCGATACCACGGGTATGACCCTGAGCAGAGCGTGGTCGAGATCGGCTGGACCTTTCTCGCCCGGGCGTATTGGGGAGGGCGTTACAACGGCGAGATGAAGCGACTGATGCTGGAGCACGCGTTCCGCTCGGTAGAGCGGGTGCTTTTCATCATTGGGCCCGAGAATCGGCGGTCGCAGCGGGCGGTGGAGAAGATTGGAGCCGTACGCAGTGGCAGTACGTTGGATCCGCACGGTCGGGAACGGGTAGTATACGAGCTGACAACGGCGCGATACTACCGGCTCCCCGGCTTATAGACCCGCTCCGCGTGCGCCTTGATCTCTTCGAGCGTAAACCAGGCCGGCCGGAATTCCCCTCGCGCATACAGCGGGCCCTGATCGAAGTAATGGGGCGACTGGGGATTGCCGCTCGCCCCCATCGTGTGCACCGCGAGCGCCCGCACCGTGGGGCCGAATTCCACGATGCTGATATACGAAGCGCCCGCCATTCCGTAACGCCGCTTCTGGCCAGGGATTGGGCCGGCGTAGAAGGTGAAGACCGCGCCATCCCGGCCGCTCACGCCGAGCACCGGTACGCTGGGCCGTGCGTCGGCGAATTGCTGGTCTGCCCGCTCATCGACTCGCTGCAGACGATTGATCGCCCCCCAGGGCACTTGCCACGTGCCCCACTCACGCTCGAGGCGCGCCACCGCGCTGTCGAGCGCGGCCAGTCCTGGTTCCCCGTCCCCCAGCGCTTCCTGCCAGCGGTCGAACAGCGTCATCGCGACTGACGCCGTATCGCTGCGTCGATTCCACCGCGCCAGGGTGTCGACCGCCGGTGCGAGCCGTGCGCGGCCTGCGCTATCGGCCGCGAAGTCGCGCAGCAACCCGGGGAGCAGTGAATCGGCGCTGATCACGTAGGTATCGAACGCGGCTCGCACCCAGTCGTCCCAGGTGAACTGCGGCTTGGAACCGAGGATGCGACGCGAAACGAGTCCGCGCCAATTGTCACCCTCCGGCACCATATAGCGCGGAAATTTCGACGAATCGGGATTGCCGCTGCTGGTGAGGAGAAACGGTGTCGTATTGCAGTTCTGCATCCATCCGGTGGGCGGATTGGTGAGCTGGGGCAGGTCCGCGAATGAGTGATAGCCCCGCCATTCGGTCGCCGGATCGCTCCCATCGACCGG
Organism: Gemmatimonadales bacterium; assembly: GCA_035472975.1. Lineage (GTDB taxonomy): Bacteria > Gemmatimonadota > Gemmatimonadetes > Gemmatimonadales > GWC2-71-9 > DATBGE01. The sequence continues at coordinate 2,361 of DATIOP010000295.1, read as the reverse complement.
CGCTGACCAGTCGAAGCGCGGATCGCGCACCGGCACGGCCCCGTTATAGACGTAGAAGGTGTTCCCCTCGGCGTCCGCCGCCATGACGTTGCCAAACAGCATGTTGAGCGGCCGCAGGGCGTCCTTCAACTCCGACACTCGCCGTGCCCGGGTCATGGCGTACCATTCCGCGAGCCAGCCGTCGCCATCGAACTTCGCCATGCGCAGCGCCAGCGGCTTGCCGTCGCGTGCGCCGACGATCGGTCCATGATGCGTCTTTCGGAAAGTGAACACCCGCCGGTCGATTCCACCTTCCGTCTTCACCCCGATCGTATCGGTCCAGACCGTGGCCTGCCGATATCCTTTGCCATAACGGTAGGCCAAAGGGTGAGCGGGATCATCGAATGTCTCCTGGTAGAGATCGGCCTGATCGGCGGCATTGTCGGTGCTCACCCAGCCCAGCGACTCATTGTGTCCGACGTACGGAAAGGGAAACCCGAAGCGGGTGTACCCTGTGAAGTTCCACCCCTCGTTGCTCTTGATGTGGCCCTCATACACCTGTCCGGAACCGAAGAACGGCAGGTGCGGATTGATAAACAGCATGGCGTGCCGGGTCGAGCTCTTGGTCGGCCCGATCACCCAACCGTTCGAACCGAAATCCTTCGACCGGGCGGATGAATCCTCCAGCGCAACCTCGAGATCGGCAGGCTCGAGTCCAGCGCTCCAGAAGAAACCATTCTGGTAGTAGTTGTATCGGATGAAGGCGAGCGGGTACCACGGTTCGAAGCGGGTGAGCAGCCGAGGATGCACGTCGGGGTGATCCGCGAGATAGGCGTTTAACCCCCCAACGAACGCTTCGAGCAGCTCGCGCATCCGCTGCGGCATACGGGCATACTCCGCTTGAGCAAGACGCGGGACCTCGAGCGTGCGAGAGCGCCGGTCGCCGACCAGTCCACTCTCGCCCTCCACCTCGGCGCGTCGACCGAGCGACTTGATGTAGTTGTCCTCGATGCGCCAGAAGTTGTCCTCCGCCTGGGCGTAGGCGAAGCCGAAGAGCGTGCTGGCATCCGTCTCACCGACAACGTGGGGGATGCCGTAGGTGTCGCGATAGATGGTCACGCGAGCCGCCAGGTCGACTGACGGCGAGCGCCACCCGCCGAGTAGCGAGAAGCAGATCAACAGCGCCGCGACCGCGGCAGCAGGACCACGCCTCATACGGCCTCCTGTTCAGTCCGGGATATCTGTAATCTAGCCCGGCCCTGTGCGCGGCCTCGGGCAGTTCAGACCGAAACCTTAGACCGGCAGAATCCAGGAAACGTTTGTCACGGTATGCACGTAGGAGGCGGCCGCGGCTTGGCACCGCAACCCCTCCGAGTAAAGGAATCCGTCCATGACTCAAGCCCTCGGGTCCCTGCGGACCGTGCGCGTTGCTCTCACGTGTGTCATCGTGGCCTGCGCCGGACTGTTTGGAACTGCCGCAGCCGCGCAGGGCCAGAAACCCGAAGGCGCCACGCCGCCGGGTTACACCCTCACCGGAACCGGCGGCGTCCACGATTTCGATTACTTCGCGGGGGCCTGGACCACCCACCAGCGCCGCCTGAAGGAGCGCGGCGTCGGCAGCAACGACTGGGAAGAGTTTCCCGCGACGCTCTGCATGGCTCTCTACCTGGGCGGCATGGCCACTGTGGATGAGCTCTACTTCCCCACCAAGGGCTGGTCCGGCCTCACGCTCCGCACCTTCGATCTCGCGAAGCACCAGTGGTCCATCTATTGGGTGAGTAGTGCCAGCGGCAAGGTTGAGCCGCCGGTGGTCGGCGGCTTCGAAGGAAAGCACGGTGCGTTCTATGGCGAGGACCAGGACAACGGTCGTCCGGTCAAGGTCCGATTCACCTGGGACCTGCGCGATCACGACCACGCGCGGTGGGAACAGGCCTTCTCCTACGACAACAAGTCCTGGGAGACCAACTGGACGGCGGATTTTGTGCGGGCTGACCCGGCGACCGCCTGCCAAGGCGGCCGTCCCAAGCATTAGCCAACCTTGGCTCGCGCCTCGCGACGCTTCATCGTAGCAGCGCTCGAGAGCGGCGTTGTCCGGCGACACCCCTCGCGTTAGTCTCGGTGCCGTCGGTAGAGGCCGCAGATGAACGCAGAAAATGGTTTGTCTGAGTCTTGACCATACTAAGCCAACCACCAGCACAACATCTGCGTTTATCTGCGGCTGAATCGACCTAAACCCCTATCGTTCGTCCTCCCTTGCCATAGCTGGTAGAATAATGCATGCGGAAACACGTCCTGCTCTACGGACTCCTCTGCGGCGTCCTCATCGTGGCACTCAAGCTCATCGAGTACCGCTGGCTGGTCGTAGAGCCCTCGCTCGAGATC
>DATIOP010000294.1:0-12433 GCA_035472975.1 Gemmatimonadales bacterium | reverse complement strand
GACCTTGGTGAGCCCGCTGTCGTAGACCTGCGCGATCGCCTTCTCGCCAAGTTTCTTGTATGCCCGCAGCTGTAGAATCGCATCCTTCAGGTAGAGAGCACCGTTGTCGTCAGCCATGACCATCTTCCTCTCAAATCGGCGGACCGGCGGACCGGCGGACGATCAAACCGTCGAACGTCGAACCGCCTGACCGCCTCGCCCGCCCTGTCCGCCTTGTCCGTCCCGTCCGTCGTGCCCGCCTTCCCGCCCTACCACCTTGCCGCCCTAAAGCAGTGCCACGGGATCCCGATCAATCACCGTCCGCACTCCCGCCACACCCGGCAATCGCTCCGCAGCGTAACGTACCACCCTCCCCAGTTCCTCCCCAGTCCCCTTAAGAACGACATGCCATCGCCATCGGTTCTGGATCTTGGCCAGCGCGCACGGCGCCGGACCGAGAACCGTGATTGGAAGGCTGTGTTTCTCAATAAGTCGCTGGCACCATACTGCAACCGCGGCGGCGTTCTCGCCTACGCGGCGCTCGTCCGGTCCACTCGAGACGAGATTCACCAGGGCATTTTCCGGCGGATAGGGAGGTTCACGTCGCGCGGCTAACTCTTCGCCCAGGAATCCCTCGGCATCGTGCCGCACAGCAAAGACCAACGCATGATGCTCGGGGTTTCTGGTCTGCACTACGACTCTCCCGCCCTTCGGCCCCCGCCCTGCCCGACCAGCGACCTGCGCCAGCAGCTGAAACGTCCGCTCGGCGGAGCGGAAGTCGGGCAGGTGGAGACCGGTATCCGCGTCCACCACGCCGACCAGAGTGACGTTGGGAAAATCCAACCCCTTGGCGATCATCTGGGTGCCGAGCAGGATGTCGGCGTCTCCCCGGCCAAAGGTCTCGAGAATGCGATGGTGGGACCACTTGGTGCTCGTAGTGTCGAGATCCATTCGTGCCAGCCGCGCCGCCGGGAATCGCTCAGCGAGAAAGCGTTCCACTTGCTGGGTACCTACCCCGCGCATCTGTTGTATGGCGTTGCCACACTTTCTGCACGCGACCGGGATCGGCTCTTCGTGGCTGCAGTAGTGGCAGCGCAGACGATTGGGAGAACGATGAACGGTGAGAGCGATGCTGCACCGGGGACAGCCCTCGACCTCGCCACAGGCGGGACATTGGAGGAAGGAAGCGAATCCGCGCCGGTTGAGGAGTAGAAGGACCTGTTCGTTGCGATCGAGCGCCCCCGCGACCGCCAGGTCCAGTCGCTCCGACCAGGGAACCGCTCCCGCAATGGCGAGTCGTGGCGCGCTGCGGAGATCAACCAGCTCAACCTCGGGAAGCGGCCGAGATCCGACCCGCTCCGGCAACCGGACCAGAGTGAGGCGGGGCCCGACCCGCGCCATCGATTCGGGGGACGGCGTTGCGCTGCCCAGAATGAAGGTTGCGCCTTCGAGACGCGCTCGAACCATCGCGACGTCCCGCGCGTGATAGCGCGGCGCCTCGCCGTTCTTGTAGCTCGCTTCGTGCTCCTCGTCGATCACGATCACGCCGAGGTTCCGAACCGGCGCAAACACCGCCGACCTCGCTCCCACGGCCACTCGCTTCGATCCGCTGCGCAAGGCGCGCCAGGCGTCGGCCCGTTCGCCCTCTGATAGTCCGCTGTGCAGTACCGCTACGTCGTTGCCGAAGACCCCGCGCACCCGGCTCACCGTCTGCGGCGTGAGTCCGATCTCGGGCACCAGAATGATGGCCCCGCGTCCCTTCGCCACCGCCTGCCGGATGACATCGAGATACACCAGCGTCTTTCCGCTTCCGGTGACACCGAAAAGGAGGCCGCCATCCCCCGGCGCGAGCGATGTAAGAGTCGAGACCGCTTCCAGCTGGGCCTGAGTCAGAGTCGGCGGAGGAGGAGTGCCGGCGGCATCTGCGAAGGGGTCTCGCAGGACAGGAACTTCTTCCACCACCGCCAGACGGCGCTTCACCAGCGCCCGCAATCCGGCCGGGGAAAGCTTGAGCTGCTCCAGCAGGTGGCGAACCGGCGCTCGTCCTCCCGTCTGCTCCAGCGCCTCCAGGACGGCGCGTTGCGCCGGCGCTCGCCCAAAGGCGGCCTCCCGTTCCAGCAGCGTGAGCCGTGGACCGGCCAGAACGGCGATTCGCTCGGAGGCGGTTCCGCTGTCGGTCTCCGCCGGATGGACCTCCAGCGCGATGGCGCCTACCCGTGCCAGCCGGTTCACCGCGTCCCACACCGGCCGCTTGAGCCCCCGTGCGATGCTCGGCACCGGTGCGCTGCCGCCCTTCTTCTCGAGCCAGGCGACCACCTCGCCCGCCAGTCCGCCGGGAATTGAGGCCCCGTCGGCGATTCGTGCCAGAACCTTCGACTGTCCCCAGAGTGCCGCGGGGAGAGCCGCGCGAATGGCGAGGCCGAGCGGCGCGCCGTAGTACCGCGCCATCCAGGTAGTGGCTTCGAGGAGAGGAAGCGGGAGAGCTGGTTCCGGATCGGGTGCCGCGAGGATGTCCTTCGCGGCGCGCTCGGGAGGGACGTCAACGATCGCCACAACGATCCCGACCATCTCGCGGCCGCGGACCGGTACCACGACTCGCGCCCCGGGTTCGATCCGGTCGCCGATCGCCTCGGGAATGCGGTAGGTGTACGGCCGGGCGAGCGGCAGCGGGAGCGCCACCTGCCCGTACCGCTCGGTCATCGCCGGCTCAAGCCAAGTCCGGGACCGGTAGGAAGGCGAACCTGGCCGCCGTCGATCGAGGCGCCGACGAAGGGATCCTTCTCGAGCAGCGCTGCACCGTCGAGGTCCACGATATCTACCAGCGGCGTCAGGTGCGCCGCGGCCGTGATAGCAACCGAGCTTTCGATCATGCAGCCGATCATGACCATCATCTGGTGAGCCCGCGCAATGGCGATCATGCGCAATGCTTCCCGGAGGCTGCCGCACTTCGCCAGCTTGAGATTGATGCCGTCCACTTTGCCAACCAGCGGGGGAATGTCGGCGGCAGTCTTGCAGCTTTCGTCCGCAATCACCGGGATGCGTGACGCTCGGCTCACCTTGCCCAACCCTTCCAGATCCGCGGCGGCCAAAGGCTGCTCCAGTACCGTCACGCCGAATTCTTCCAGCACTGGGAGCATCCGGATTGCCTGCTTGACGGTCCAGCCGCAGTTGGCATCAACCCGAAGCTCCTTCTGGGTCATCCCCCGGATCGTTTCCAGGATCTCCACGTCCCGATCCGTCCCCAGCTTGATCTTGAGGATCGGATACTGCTCGGCCTCCTTCACCTTCTGTCGCAGCTTGGCATCGTCATCGATGCCGATGGTGAAGGTGGAACGCGGGGCCTTGGCAGGGTCGAGTCCCCACAGTTTGTAGACTGGAATGCCCAACCGCTTGCCCACCAGATCGTGCAGCGCGGACGAGAGCGCAACCCGCGCTGAGGGATTAAGCGCGAGGATTGACTCCCAGCCGGATTCCGCGTCCTCGAGCAGGAACGGATCGCTGGGTAGCCGGTCGGAGTAGTTCTGCAGGGCGCCGTGCACCGTCTCCACCGACTCGCCGTAGATCCGATTCGGAGCAGCCTCACCCCAGCCTTCGACTCCGTCGCCGTCAATCAGCCGGACCATCACAGTGCGGTAATCGCTCTGTCCCCCGCGGGCGATGATGAACGGATGCCGGGTGCGCAGTTCGAGAATCTCGGATTCAAGACGAAGCGGGTGAAGCATGGGGGCTCGGTGTGGGGTGTGGGAGGGAGGAGTATAAAAGCGGGAGACGGGAGATGGGAGACGGGAGACGGGAGACGGGAGACGGGAACAAGGTGTCAGGAGTCAGGTGTCAGGGGGTAGGCTACTGGCTGCCGTTCCCCTCTTCCGTCTCCCGTCTCCCTTCTCCCGCCTCACCCCAGCGCCGCAACGTGGGCTGCTACTCCCTCCGCGATCCGGGCCGGCGTGTATCCCCCCTCCAGCAACCCCACGATTGGCGTGTCCTTGATTTGTTCTCTGATTCGTGAAGTGAGCTGGGCGTAATGCTCCGGCTCGAGGGTGAAGCCGCCGAGCGGATCACCGCTCATGGCGTCGAACCCGGCCGACACCAGCACCAAGTCCGGCTGCCAGCCATTGGTGGCGGAGGCGATCCCATTCCAGAGATCGTCTATGTAGAGCTGGGCGGGGAGGCCGGGACCACGGGGCACATTGAAGACATTGCCAACTCCCCGCTCGTGGGCCATCCCGGTTCCAGGATACCAGGGGTGCTGATGCAGGGACACGTAGCGGATCGACGGGTCGCTCTCCATGAGCGCCTGGGTGCCGTTACCGTGATGCACGTCCCAGTCGATGATCAGCACGTTCCGCCGTCCCAACTGCTGGGCACGTCGCGCGGCGACGATCACGTTGTTGACGAGGCAGAAACCCATCGCACGCTGGCCCATCGCGTGGTGACCGGGAGGGCGCACCGCGGCAAAGGCGTTGCCCTGGTTCAGCGCATGGTCGAGGGCGCTCCGCACGGCGCCGGTGGCACCCAGCACGGCAGACCAGCTCGCCTCGTTCATGACCGTGTCCAGGAACAGCACTCCGCCGCCCTGACGGCTGATCTCTTCGAGCCGGATCAAATAGCCCTCGGGATGAACCGCCAGCAGGTCACTCAGTTCGGCCGGCACCGCCTCCCGCACCTCGAACCGTGAGTCTTTCCCCACTCTCTCGAGGATCGCGCGCAGCCTCGCCGGAGTCTCCGGATGGCCGGGACCGGGGTCATGCTTGAGGCAGGCTGGATGGGTGAAGACAGGGACGGGCATAGCTAAAAGTACCGAGTACCTAGTAACGAGTACCGAGGGGCGGGTTGAAGACTAGGTACTCGGTACTAGGTACTCGGTACTTACTCATCTCTCTTTTCTCTGAGCAACCCCTGAATCGCCTCCACCTCGGCCCTCATCTCCGCCCGCGTCTGGGCGATCTCGTCCAGCACTCTCACCTGGCGTCGCCAGAGGAGGTACACGCCGCCGGCCAGCACCAGCATGACGGCGCCCAGGGCGATGAGGATCAGGCGATGGGACCAGAGCCCGGCCAGCAGCAACAGAACGCCGTCGAGGCTCAGCACCCCGACGGCGACAATGGTCAGCACACGCCCGCGGCGCGCGGGACGAGCCATGGGATCAGCGCACGGGCCGGCGGCGCCGAGCCATGACGATGAGGGGAGCGTTGGAGACGACGCCGGCCTCCGCCAGGGTGCGTTGCTCGTCCAGCACGGGTGCCCCACGGTACTTCACGATGTACGCGGAGGGATCGCCATCGGTGTGGGTCATCGCGAGAGCGCGGCGCTTGGCCTCGGCGACAGGAGTCTGGGCCGGGAGTTCCAGGTTCACCTGATCCCAGGCGTCTTCCACCATGATCCGAATCGATAAAGATGCGCTCACGCGGCGGTCTCCGACGAGCCGGGCAGAGTCGAGAAGAACCGGCCCAGTGCCTGATCGAAGAACAAGGTCGAAGCTCTCACCCGCGTCGTGCCATCCCCACCGATTGCGGTGATCGCGATCTCTTCCCCGCCCTGTCCCCGAAGCGAGAGGAAATTCGGTCCTTCGTTCTCCGGAAAGGCGGAGTTGTTGGGATTCCGCTCCGCGAAGAAGACCTTGGCCCATGCGATGACCTGAGCGGGCTGAAGAGTCGTCGTGGTTTCGTAGGTCATGGTTGGTCGAGTAGTCGATGGTCAATAGTCCATGGTCGATGGTCACGGACGTCGATGAAACGACCATCGACCATCGACTATCGACTATTAACTGCACCTACTTCCTCAAGATCGCCACCCCCGTCGGCTGCGCCGGGATCGGCACCGTGGCCACGGTCTTCTTCGCGGCGAGATCGAACATGTCGATGGCGCCCGGGTCCGCCCCGATCGACTCCTGGCTGACGAAGGCGTACTTCCCATCCGGCGAATAGGCGACGCCGTGCACGATCTTCTTGGTGGTGGGAACCCGAACCACCTCGGTGAGCGTCTTGGCATCGATCAGGCTGAAGCTCTGGTCCTTCTTGTTGGTCACGATCACCCATTTGCCGTCCGCCGAAGGCTCGACGTTGTACGCGCCTTTGCCCACCGCGATCTCCTTCGTCTTGGTGAACGACTCGGCATCCCACACCTGGAGCGTGTTGCCATGGTTGCAGGCGGCGTAGAGCGTCTTGTCGTCGGGCGAAACGCTGACGAAGGTCGGAGCACAGGAGTTGTCGGGCGCCGGCGGCGCCGGTGCGCTGGCTCCCGCTGCGGGCGGTGGCGGCTGGCTCGCGCCATGGTCCATGCTCGCCATGTCATGGCCCCCGCCGGTCTTCCCACGGCGGGTAATCCTGAACGTGGCGACCTCGATCTCCAGCAGCTCGTCGCTGTTCATGCAGGAGATGTAGATCCGGCTCCCGGCATGGTTCGACTTGGCGCCGTGCGGCATATCGCACGCGGGGAGATCAGTGATGTTCGTCATCGAGCTGGTCTGTACCACCGAGACCACGTTGGTGCGGGGATGGTCGCCATGGAAATCCGAATTGGCGACGAAGGCGAGATCCCCGTCCGGCGTCAGTCCGATCGTGGTGGGGAACATCTCCAACTTGGCCCGCCCGATCAGCGTGTCGGTCTTCGCATCCAGCTTCCACAAGGACCCGTACGGCGTGCCGTGCGCGATCGTGATGTAGTACGCGCTGTTGTCTGGTGCGACGGCCAGGTTATGCGGGCCGTCGATGTCGGCCGGCATGATCCCGACCGGAATCGTCTTCTCGACAGTCAGTGTCCCGTCGCCCGGCTTGAGCCAGGTGACGATATCCCCCGATTCACTCACGATGCCGACGCGATAACCCGGATCGGCCTGGGCCACCAGCGCCGTAGGAAGCGCCATGCCCGCAAGGAACAGAATACGCCTCATTGCCTTACCCCTGCTGTGGTGGAGAAACCGGGGGAAACATAGTCGCGGAAACGGTGGCTAGGAACCGCGCGGTTCGGAAGAGCGAACGCAGCCCCTCCGAGGAAGGAAGCACGACGACGAGGTCGCCCGGAGGAGGCTCCTCAACCCCTTCCACTGTGAGGAAAGCCGGAAGCGTTGCCTCGGCAGGAACTGTGGCGCCGTATGACCGGCCATGCCAGTCGAAGCGCAATTCGGACCCCGGAGCCACCGCCTCGTGTTCCAGGAAGAAATCGTCATCCAAGCGGTAGATGCCTTCGGCGACCTTCTCCCCGCTCCGGTAGAACAGCGGATCGAACCGCTCCCCGTCCTGACGGGCAAAGTTCTGCTCGGCTGCCCAGTCGAACTCCTCGAGGTCCGGAGCCCTGGCCTTCCATTCGAGATGGTGTCTCAGTTCGTGCGTGAGTGTATCCCAGGCTTCCGCGAACCAATCGAAGTCTGAGTCCAGCCGGGCCAGAGCCTGGAACGAACCGTGGTAGAGCACGATGCGACTCAGCACACCACCGGGCGAGTCCTGATGATCCAGCGGCAGGGGAATGCACTCGCCCAGCGTGTAAATGTCGGAGCGCGTGGGATCCGGGAGAGCGTTGCGGGAGACCTCGATCTCCATCACGCCTTCGAGATATTCGGCCGGGACCTCGGCCTGGAGCCGCTGGACCAGCGCTTCGAAGTCGGCCAGTCGCATTTCTACCTCGAAGGGATCCGCCGGCTGATCAGCCCCCGACCTGTTTGCGCAGGTAGGCCACGAGGTTGTCCGTCGCGACCCGCACCTGCTGCATCGAGTCCCGGTCTCGCACGGTGACACTGCCGTCCTTCACCGTATCACCGTCCACCGTGCAGCAGTAAGGCGTTCCGGCTTCATCCATCCGCCGGTAGCGGCGGCCAATAGCGCCGGCATCATCGTAGAAGGCCGGCATCTGGCGCTTCACGTCGTGATAGAGCCGGTCGGCCAGCTCGGGCATGCCGTCCTTCTTCACCAGCGGCAGGATCGCCGTCTTGATCGGCGCGATCGCGGGATGGAAGCCAAGGACGACGCGCGTCTCCCCCTCCACCTGTTCCTCGCGGTAGGCATCCACGAGGGTCGTGAGAGTCACCCGGTCGGCGCCCGCCGAGGTCTCCACGATGTAAGGGAGGTACCGCTCGTTCCCCGCCTGATCGAAGTACTCCAGCTTCTTGCCGGAATACTCCTGGTGGCGCCCCAGGTCGTAGTCGCTCCGGTTGTGTATGCCTTCGATTTCATTCCACCCGAAAGGGAATTCGTACTCGATGTCGAAGGCGGCCTTGGCGTAGTGGGCCAGCTCGCCGGGACCGTGCTGATGCCAGCGCAGCCTAGCCGGGGTAAGCCCGATGCTCTGGTGCCACTGCATCCGCCACTCCCGCCAGCGCTCGAACCACTCGCCGTCGGTGCCCGGCTTCACGAAGAACTGCATCTCCATCTGCTCGAACTCGCGAGTCCGGAAGATGAAGTTTCCGGGAGTGATCTCGTTGCGGAACGCCTTGCCGATCTGGGCGATGCCGAAGGGGATCTTCTGGCGCGAGGCGTTGAGCACGTTCTGGTAATTGACGTAGATCCCCTGCGCCGTCTCCGGCCGCAGGTAAACCACCGCCGCCTGTTCCTCGACCGGCCCCATGAATGTCTTGAACATCAGATTGAACATCCGGGGTTCGGTGAGGTCACAGGTAGTATGCTCACCGGGATGCTTGCTGGGCTTCTGGGGGCACTGGGCATCGGCCACCTTGTCGGCCCTGAACCGCGCCTTACAGGTTCGGCAGTCCACCAGCGGATCGGTGAATCCGGCCACGTGACCCGAGGCCTCCCAGACCCTGGGATGCATGAGGATCGCCGCATCGATGCCTTCGATGTCGTCCCGGGCGTGGACCATCGCCCGCCACCAACTGTCCTTCACATTTTTCTTCAGCTCCACGCCGAGCGGCCCGTAGTCCCAGACGGAGCCGAGGCCGCCGTAGATTTCTGACGACTGAAACACGAATCCGCGTCGCTTGCAGAGCGACACGAGCTTGTCCATCAGGGTGGTATCGGCCATCGGATGGGGTCGGGGGAGATCCGGTTGACAGGGGGCGGAAACGTAGACGGGCATAATGCGGGCAGCAACCCGGGACTAGCCATCTTGGCCAGTCTGTCCTCCCCTTGGCGCCCTCCACCTCCGATTCCACCCACTTTGGCCCCTGTCAATCACTTGGGGGTGGCCGCTGACTAATTCTTAGACGCTCAGTCTTTATCGCCTTGCCATGGGGCCGGAACTTGCGACCATATATCACAAGGTTATGGAAGCTCCCCAGCCGGCTGCGTGGCTGTGTGTGGAACCTGAACGGTATGACACCGTGAGGCGAGCAATGAACACCGTGCTTCGGAACCGCCGGGGCTTTGCCCTGGAGTCCACCATTGTGGTTATGGTGCTGCTGACCGTGCTCATCGGGGCAGCGGTCACCTCAGCGGTCATGACCCAGCGGACCGCGGGCGTGGACTATCGGGGCTCGCGAGTCTCCTACGCCACCGAGGCCGGCGCCGACAACGTCATGGCGCAGCTCGAAGTGGCAATGGTCGATGGCATCGTCACGCCGGCCGAGCTCGCAGCGCTGACGCCTCCCGTGGTGCCTGGCTTCACCTACACCGCCATTTCCGCGGTGGCCGGTGCCGCGGCGCCCCGCACCATCACCAGCGGGCCGTACGCCGGCCTTATCGGCCTCAATCAGCCGATCGACATCACCGTCGAAGCGCGGGACCCGCTGCAAAACCGGGCCCGGGACATCGTCACCGTCAACGCCCAGTCGATTCCGCTCTTCCAGTTTGGTGTCTTCTACGAGGAAGACCTGGAAATTCACAACGGTCCTCAGCTCGACTTCGCCGGCTGGATCCACACCAACGGCAATCTGTACCTCACGCCTGGTGGCGGGCCGACCAACTTCCACAGCCTGATTACGACGCCTGACAGCGTGTTCGAGATGCGCAAGGCGAGCAACGCCGTCAACACCAACATCTTCATCGACGATGCATTCGGGGTTGCCCACCAGCTGCTGTTCGACAGCCGGAACCCAGGGGCTGGCGGCTTCGTCGCATCGAGCCAGGCCGCGTTCAGTGGCCGGCTCATGACGGGCGAGAGCGGTGTGACGCCGCTGCGGCTTCCCCTGCCGACCGGCATGCCGCCGATCGAAATGGTGAACCCCCGCAACGCGGGCGACACTCCGCAGGTCCAGTCGGTCAAGTTTGCCTGGAAGGCGACATGGCACATGACCGTCGATATGAACCTGCTGGCGACGCCCTGCAATGCGATCACCACGCTGGGGGGGCACCCGGTGCCGACCAACGCGGAGTGCACCGCCGGCTTCCTCGGACTTGCCCCGATGGTCAGGGGCATCCCGAATGCCTTCCAGGAAGGCCGTGAGAACATTGGCGCGGATGTCTTCGAGATCAACGTGGCCGATCTGCAGGCCTGGGTGAACGTCGCACCGGTCGCCCGTGACGCTTCGATCATCTACGTGACCTTCATCAACGTGGATCCCCTCAACACCCTCAAAGACTACCCGGTGCTCCGGCTCGTCAACGGATCGACCCTGCTGCGGCCGATTTCCATCGCGACTGACCGGCCCCTGTATATCTGGAACAACTTCAACACGGTGGGCTGGCAGCCGGCCTCGTTCCTGGCGGACGCGATCACCTTCCAGTCATCCGCCTGGACCGACGCTGCGCACCCTTGGAACGCCGCGTGGAATCCCAACGTGGACCAGGCTTTCCCGATTACGAACGCGAACCCGATGACGGTATTCGCCGCCATCGCCGCAGGCCATTCGGCGACCCCGTGCGACGTCAATCGGGTGGCGCCGCCCTGCGCGCCGTCGGCCCCGCCTCCCTTTACCGGTGGCGCGTATCCGAACTACGGCGGTGGTCTGGAAAACTTCCCCCGCTTCCTCGAGAACTGGGGTGGCGTCACCATGACCTACCGGGGCTCGCTCGTGTCGCTCTTCCAGAGCGGCTACGCGAAGCGCCGGCGCTGGTCCTGGCAGAACTACTACAGCCCGCCCGCCCGTGACTGGCAGTTCGACCTGCGATTCCAGGATCCCAACAACCTGCCTCCGGGCACCCCGACCGTCGGCAGCGTAGTCCAGACTGCCTTCCGGCCGGTCTACTAGGACGACGAGTATGCGAAAGGATCACAGGGGGTTCTCGCTGATCGAGATGCTGGTTGTGATCTGCATCATCAGCATCTGCATGGCGATTGTAGCCCCCAAGTTCCGAGTGAGCACGATTCAGCGGGTCAGCCTGGCGGCCGATCAGCTGGTGAACGATCTGGAGCAGGTGCGCACCAGGGCCATCACCGCCCGGGGAGCTACCCGAGTGGTGATCACCACGGGTACCAACCGCTACACCGCCTATCTCGACGACAATGGCGATGGTGTCATCAACCAGGTCGCGACGGAAACGGCGGCTCTGCGGGGACTGCAGACCCGCATCCTGACCGACAACGTCATTTTCGGACGGGGCGCGGCTCCCGTGTTAGCCGGATTTCCTGGAGCAGGAGCCACGACATTTACCGGCAACGCGGTGAATTTCGACACCCGGGGCGTCACGACGCCGTTCGGCACTCGGGGAGTCGTCTACTTCACCAGCTCGCTCAATAACAACGCCGTCGCGGCGGTGACCGTCACCCCGGGCGGTGGTATCCGGCGCTGGGTCTACCGGGGAGGAGCCTGGCAATGATGCCCACGAAGACTCTGAAGAATGAGGGCGGCTTTACCCTGATCTCGGTGCTCATCGCGATCGTCATGCTCAGCGTGGGGCTCGTCGCCCTGGCACGCTCGCAGGCGATGCTGATGACCACCCAGAACCGTCTCGCCAACGCCAACACCGCGCTCTCCATCGCGCGCGGCTATATGGAGCAGGTCCGCGGTCGCGATCCCTGGACCCTGGCAACCGAGGCACCCATCGCCGTGGACGAGCTGGGTGTTGCCAGCGCGGCCGGTACCTATCGGCGGTCCATGGATGTGACCCTCGACGCCACCAACCTGTGCCGGGTCACGGTAACCGTCACCTTCCCGCGCCAGACCCAGCCGGTCCAGGTCATTACCCTCATCTACCGAGGGATCCCATGACGCGCCGAGTGCTTCGATCCGAAGAGGGCTTCACCCTCGTCGAGGTCATGATTGCGGTGGTCATCGGGGTAATCGTGCTGATGGCGGCCACCGGCCTGGCCCTCGTCACCGGCCGCAGCCTGGTCGGCACTCGGCTCCGCGACGGCATCACCCGGAACGCGCGCTACGTTGCTCTGTCTCTCCAGCGCGACCTGGAAGAGGCCGGCGTTGGAGTAGAATCGCAGACCAACTTCGGAACGGTCGGGGTCTGGAACGACACGCTCGTTATCCTCAGGGTCCCGTATAATCCCAACGAGGCCGCGGTCTACAACCTGGTCCCGCCTCCGCCGCCGCCGATTAACCCGCTGGCGCCGGGCGGCACCTGTGGCGCAACCTGCCTCGATCTCGCGAACCCCGGTGGGTTCCAGCTGGCGGTCGGGG
>DATIOP010000293.1:0-3143 GCA_035472975.1 Gemmatimonadales bacterium | reverse complement strand
GCTGGTCGGCGCCTTGAAGGAATAGACCTGGCAGCCTTGAGGGTTGATCCCGGACATTACGTGCTTGATGGCACCGTCCTTCCCGGCGGCATCCATGGCCTGGAAGATCAGCAGGACGGACCACCGGTCCTGGGCATAGAGCATTCCCTGCAGCTCGGCGAGGGCTGCGACACCGGCGGCCAAGGCTTCCTTGGCTCGCGGCCTGTCTTCCGAGCCGAGCCCGAGGGTTTCGCCCGGATCAAAGTCGTCGAGGCGAAATTTCTTCCCATCCGAGACGCGGAAATTCCTGGCGAACTTCCGGGCCTCGCGAACCACATCCTTCATCTTCTCTGGTAGCTTCGCCACAGGATGCCTTTCCTTCGAGGTCCGGGAGTAGCCCCGGATCCGAAAAGTCTCTACTTCGTGGCTGTGCTGTCGCCGGCGGCGGTCGAGTCGGGCACCTGCCAGCCCCCGCCCAGCGCTCTATAGAGCGATATGTAGGTTCGGGCATGATCGAGCCGCGCCCCGACTGCCTGGGTTTCGGCCGTGAACAGCCGGCGATCGACGTCCAGCACTTCCAGATAGTTCGATCGGCCGGCGACATAGCGCGCCCGGGTAAGCTCCGAACCCTCGGTGAGCGCCTTGACCTGAAGGTCCCGCTGCTCACTGATCTGCTCGAAAAAGCGGATCCCGGCCAAGGCGTCGGAAACCTCGCCGAAGGCGGTCTGTACGGTGCCCAGATAGAAGTTCGCCGACTGGACCCAGCGGGCCTTCGCGGCCTGCACGTTGCCCTTGATGCGTCCCCCGGTGAAAATCGGCTGCACGATGCTTCCCCCCACCGACCAGACGGTCTGTGGTTCGGAGAGCAATTTGTCCAGTTGGGGACTCACCCAGCCGAACAATCCAGTGAGTGAGATGCGGGGGAAGTAGTCGGCCTTCGCGACGCCAATCTCGGCGTTCGCCGATCTCAGCAACTCCTCCGCTTCCCGCACGTCCGGGCGCCGCTCCAGCAAGCTCGAGGGGATGCCGGGGGGCACCTCGGGGGGCAGCGACTGTTCGGAAAGCGTGGTCCCCCGTGGAATCGGACTAGGACCACGCCCCAGGAGCAGGCTCACCACAGTCTCCTGGTTCGCGATCAGCCGCTCAGTGTCCAATTCGACGGCGACCGCATCGGCCAACTCCGCCTCGGCTTGTGATACCTCGACCCGATTGGAAACCCCGCCCAGTTCGCGGCGCCTGAACAGATCGACCGTTTCCTGCCGGGACGCGACGGTCTTGCGGGCGATCTCCAGCTGCTCATCCAGGCCGCGCAACGTGAAATATGCGTCGGCGATGCCAGTGACCACGCTGATGATGGTGCCGCGCTGGGCGAACTCGGTGGCGAAAAACTGGGCCTCGGCCGATTCCTTCTGCCGCCGCACTCGGCCGAAGAGGTCGAGCTCCCAGGACAGAATCCCATCGAGGAAGAACCGGTTGGTTATCCGGGACTGATTGAGGGCATTGGCATCGGGGCGAGTGATCTGTGATCGATCGGCGCCGCCCTCGGCCGCGATCTGGGGCCAGAGCGCCGACCCCGCGACCTTGGTGATCGCCCGCGCTTCCTCTACCCGGGCGATGGCGATGCCGAGGTTGTAGTTGTGCTGGATTCCTTCGAGGATCAGGGCATGCAGCGTGTCGTCTCCGAAGACCTCCCACCAGGGGACGTCAGCGATGATGGCCGCAGCCGAGTCGAGCTTGGCGAGGGAGTCGGGCGAGTAGACCGTCGTGTCGGTGAATCGATAGGTCTCCGGGACTGCCACTTCGGGGCGCTCGTAGCCCGGCCCCACTTTGCAGGAGAGCGCGGCCACAACCGCCAGGACGATTCCTGCGGAGCGCCTGGTCACTAGTGCCCGCCGCCGTGTCCGCCGTGTTCGCCAGTCCCACCGGCCTCGGCCTCCGCTGCCAATGCCGCGGCATGGGCCTGGGCTTTCTTCTCTCCGCCGGTCAACCGCTCTACCATGACGAAGAGGGCGGGCACCAGCAGTACGCCGAGGATCGTGGCGACGAGCATGCCGCTGAAGACGGTCGTGCCCATCACCTTGCGCGACGCGGCACCGGCCCCCGCTGCCCGCATTAGCGGCACCACGCCCAGAATGAACGCAAAGGCAGTCATCAGGATCGGGCGGAACCGGAGCTTGGCGGCATCGAGCGCCGATTCAAACAGCGGCCGGCCTTTGTGCTGCTCGGCTCGAGCGAATTCCACGATGAGGATCGCGTTCTTGGCTGCCAGACCGATGAGGGTGACCAGTCCGATCTGGGCGAAGACATTGTTTTCAAAGACCGGGCTGATCTGCCGCGCGATGAACAGGCCCAGAAAGGCGCCGAAAGCGGCGAATGGCGTACCCAGTAGCACGCTGAACGGCAGGGACCAGCTCTCGTATTGTGCCGCGAGGATGAGGAACACCAGCACGATGGCCAGAAGGAAAATGACGCCGGCCTTGCCCTCGGCCGCCTTCTCCTGATAGCTGAGCGCATTCCACGAGTAGCCCATGTCGGCCGGCAGCACCTGCTTCGCGACTTCCTCGAGCGCCTTCAACGCCTGGCCCGAGCTGTATCCAGGGGCCGGGGTACCGGTCACCTCGGCAGCCCGGAAAAGATTGAACCGGTTGGTGAACTCGGGCCCGCTGGTTTGCCGCATGTCCACCAGGGTCGACAACGGCACCATGTCACCGCCGGGCGTGCGAACGTAGAAGAAGCGGATGTCGTCGGGCTTGGTGCGGTAGGCTCCTTCGGCCTGCACATAGACCTTGTAAACCCGGCCGAAACGGTTGAAGTCGTTGACGTAGGTACCGCCCAGGAAGCTCCCGAGTGTGTTGTTCACATCCTGGAGCTGGAGTCCCAGCTTGAGCACCCGGTCGCGATCCAGATCGGCGAAGAGCTGGGGCACATTGGCCCCATATGGCGAGAAGGCGCGGGCGATCTCGGGTCGCTGGTTGGCGGCCTGAATGAACCGTTGGGTTTGCAGGGCGAGGTATTCGGGTGTATTGCCGCCTAGGTCCTGCAACATCATCGAGAAGCCGGAGCCATTGCCGAGTCCCGGAATGGCGGGCGGGCCGAAGGCGATGGTGATCCCCTCTGGAATCTCGGTGGCGAAGGCCTGGTTGAGCCGTGCGATGATGCCGCTC